>CAXMUI010000145.1:0-8572 GCA_964196475.1 uncultured Acidimicrobiia bacterium | reverse complement strand
CCCGAATATTTGTCGCCTCGCCTGCGTTTCAGACGTACGCTTGGCATCTTGCGCACGTAGCTCAGCTGGATAGAGCATCGGACTTCTAATCCGACGGTCGCAGGTTCGAATCCTGCCGTGCGCGCTTCTGTTTGACCTTCTCAGCACCACTGATTTGCTCTTGGCCACGTCCGTTGTATTCGTGGCGGCTATTATTCAAGGCTCGGCGGGTCTCGGGTATGCCATTACGACCGCACCGCTGCTCCGGATTATTGTTCCTGAAGCGGTTCCCGTGGGAGTCATGGTGTCGGTGTTGCTGGTGGCGGTACTGATGATTTTCCGGGAACGAACAGCTTTGGGCCTTTCGGGAGCGGGTTGGGTGGTGGTTGGCCGCTTCCCAGGGGCGTTCATTGGTGCCGTGTTGCTTGCGGTATTGCCCGCAACGGTTCTTGACGTATCCATTGGGATCATGGTGCTCTTTGCCGTGCTGGTTATGGCTCAGGGGGTGGGGATCCCGTTCACTTCGACATCACAGTTTCTTGCGGGTGTTGTAAGTGGAACAACCGGCACAGCGACAGCCATCGGGGGACCGCCATTGGCGATGTTGTACCGCGAACGCCAAGGGCCCGAGTTGCGCTCGACCCTCGCGGTCATCATGTTTGTGGGCCTCGTTATCAACTTGGTCACGTTGGCCGTTAGCGGCCAGATTAGCGGCGACGAGGTCAAGTTTGGTTTGCTGTTGGCACCCGGAGCGACCGCTGGGTTCTTCGTGAGTTCGTTTACGCGCCAGTTTCTCGATGGCGGTCAACTCAAGGTCGCCGTGCTTGTGGTGTCGAGCGTTGCGGCTCTGTCGTTGTTGGCTCAAACAATTCTGTAGAAACCTCCGGAAATGTCACTGGATGGCAACTTGTCCTTTTCTTGAGACCGAATATTTGGGAATAACAGAGCATTCTCATAAGATTGGAACTTCTTATGAGTTCTTCTGCCATAGATACCATCGTTTTTGGGCACCGCTTACGGCATTTACGACGTCAGCGCGGCCTCACCCTTGATCAACTCGGAGCACTCGTTGGTAAGCCGGGCCCCTATCTCTCGCAGCTCGAGAACGGCCATACCGAGCCAAAGCTCTCGTTGTTGGGCGAACTTGCCCAGGCGGTGGGTGTGTCCTTGGCAGAACTGATTGATCCAACGGCACCTAATCGGCGAGCCGAACTCGAAATAGCGGTTGGTCGGGCCCAGGAAGATCCCGCCTATGGGGCTTTGGGTCTTAGTAGGTACAAGCCCAGCGCGAAAACGAAGGATGAGGCGCTTGAACACATGGTGGCGCTTTACGAGGCTTGGCGCGGTGCAGAAATTGCCGCGTCGGGTGGCGATCCGATGCGGGCCGCCAATGTGAAGCTCCGTCACGAAATGACTGAGCGCGACAACTACTTTGGTGATATCGAAGCGGCGGCAGGCGAGGTGCTACGTGCGGTGGGCTACTCCGGGCAAGGGCCATTGTCGGAACGACACATACTCGACGCGATCGATCACTTTGGATTCAGTGTTCAGCGTGTGCAGGACTTACCTCCATCGAGTCGATCGATTACCGATCTCCACGAACGCGTAATCTACATCCCTCAACGCGATGCGCTAACGACACGGGCGATGCGCTCTGTTGTACTTTCGACTCTGGGACACTTTGCGTTGGGTCACGAGGACCCGACATCAATCGATGAATACCTGCGACACCGCATTGAATCTAATTACTTTGCTGGTGCGGTGCTGGCACCAGAAGCGCCCGTTGTGCAGTTCCTTCGCGCTGCTAAGAAGGAAAAAGACATCTCCGCCGAGGACATCAAGGATCTCTTCTACATCGGCTACGAGATGGCTGCGCACCGCGTCACGAACCTCATTACGCGCCATTTAGACATTCCGGTGCACTTCATTCGGACCGACAATGAAGGAATTATTTGGAAAGCGTATGAGAACAGTGGGGTGCCTTTCCCGTCCCATCCCGATGGCACACTCGAAGGTCAACGCGTTCCGATTACCTGGGGTCCACGACAGGCCTTTATGGCGGAGGACACCTTTACTCTGCACTCGCAATATACCGACACGTTGTCCGGTGCCTATTGGTGTGTCACCCACGTAGAGACTACGAGCACTCCCTATTCGGCTATTACCTTAGGAACCACTGAGGACCAGGCACAGTACTTTCGTGGTCATGACACCGAACGCCGCTTCGTTGCCCCCGCACGCGATCCGCAAGCGGCGCAACGCGAAGCGCGCTTGCGTTCATTGGCAGGACGAGTTTGGCCATCCGGTCGCGACCGTCGCTTTGTTGTGGCTCAAACAGTGGGGCTTAGTGGTCAGCGCACATTTCCGGGCGTCGACATGGATGATGTTGCCGACTTCATGGAACGCCACGACGTGTAGTTGTAACCGCCCTGTCAGGGAGTGCCGTCAGCCATAGCCATAGCAAAATGCATGGCAACGCCGGCGGGCATGGCCGCCTCATTGAGCCGCATAAGGTTCGAATGGACCGGAGCAGCCTCAAAGAAGTTTTCGATATCGGGCGGACAGACACCCAGAAAACCCATCGCTCCTGGCACCATTTGCAGAATGTAGCTCCAGTCTTCGGCCCCCATTACGGGCGTGGGCATGGCAATGAAATGGTCTGGACCGAGTGCTTGCTCGGCCATCTGTCCCATGAGTGCGAACTGCTCGGCGTTGTTAACGGTCACGGGGTAACCGCGTTCAATATGGATTTTGCATCCACAGTCGTGCGCACTAGCGATATGGGAGGCAACTCGTTCAATCCCGGTATGGAGTTTCTCGCGACTGTTCTCATCCACTGAACGAATGGTTCCTTCGATTCGAGCGGTCTCGGGAATCACGTTCCTCGTGGTGCCCGCGTGCAGATTGGCAACCGTGACTACGCCAGGAGCGAAGGTGTCGATAGTCCGGGTAACCATGGTTTGAAAGTTGGTGACGATTTCGGCCGCCGCCGGAATGGGATCGGTGCACTGGTGTGGAGCGCTGGCGTGACCGCCGCGCCCCAGAACGGTGATGTCAAATTCGTCGGCGCTCGCCATAAGCGGCCCGGCCTTGCTGGCCAGAAACCCGGCTGGCAGATTGGGAGTGACATGAATAGCAAATGCCCGGTCGATGCCCTCAAGTACTCCTTCGTCGATCATGTGACGCGCACCGTGGAATCCCTCTTCGCCGGGCTGGAACATGAGCCTGACGTTGCCCGGCAGTTCGTTTCGATGTTCACTCAAGAGCCGCGCTGCACCGAGCAACATGGCGACGTGGGCGTCATGGCCACACGCATGCATCTTTCCGTCGATAGCCGAGGCAAAGTCGATCGGTGAGTCTTCCTGCAAAGGCAGAGCGTCACTGTCGGCCCGCAGGAGGACGGTTGGGCCGTCGTGTGGGCTTTCGATATCTGCCACGACGGAGGTGAGTGCATCGCCGGTGGTGATAGAGAAGCCGAGTCCGGACAGTCCTTCGAGAATCACTCCCTGGGTTCGAGAGTTATCGAGCCCGAGTTCAGGGTTGGCGTGAATGTCGCGACGGATGGCCACCATGTCGTCCAAGGATCCGGTGGCAGCGTCGAGGTAGGGCGTGTTGGTCATGGTCAAATAGTGACATGTTCGTGACCTGGTGGCTGCATATCTCGACCGGTTTCACTGTTGGACCGGTTTTCGACCAAAGTGGTAGGTAACGATGTCTGAACGTAACCCGCAGATAAGAAGGAACTGATGGACGACGCGAAGTTTGATCTCACGGGGCGCGTTGCGTTGGTTACTGGGGGTTCACGCGGAATCGGCAAAGCGACCGCGGCGCGTCTGGCCAACGCTGGGGCCAAGGTGATGATCACCAGCCGCACAGCCGAGACTTGCGAACAGGCTGCGAACGAAATTGGCCATGGCTGTCAGTGGCATGCCGCAAATGTTGGCAATAGCGAACAAGCCGAACAAGTAGTTGACGCCACGATCGAGGCATTCGGCGGAGTCGACATCTTGATCAACAACGCGGCGACTAACCCTTATGCCGGCCCCGTCATTGACGCCGACATTCCCCGGTGGGACAAGACCTTTCAGATCAACTTGACTGCACCATTGGTGTGGACACAGCTCGCCTGGCACAAACACATGAAGGCCAAGGGTGGGGCGGTCGTCAACGTGGCATCGGTCGGCGGCTTTTTGACCAGTAGGCACATCGGGAGTTACAACATCACGAAATCGGCGCTTATGCAGCTCACCCGCCAGCTGGCCGCTGAACTCTCGCCTCACGTCCGGGTCAACGCAGTGGCCCCCGGGATTGTCAAAACCGATTTCGCCAAATTCCTTTGGGAAGGCGATAAGGAAATCAAGGCGGCGGCAAATTATCCCCTGAATCGACTCGGCGAAGTCGATGACATAGCACTCGCAATCTTGTTCCTCGCATCCGATGCGTCGAGCTGGATCACCGGACAGACACATGTTCTCGACGGTGGCGGAACGATCAAATTTGGAGAGGAACTCTAATGGCAGCACATCCACTGAACATCGACGATTTCGACGGGCAGATGTACCAACTCGCGATGAGCGAGGGGGCCCGGCCGTTGTTAGCGAAGGTCAAGGCCTTTATCGCTGATGAGGTTGAACCCGTAACCGAGGAGTACTTCCGTCTTGGGGAGGGTCGCGCCGAACGATTTAGTCATGGTGAAGGTCAACTCGACCTTCTCGATGAGCTCAAAGGTAAGGCCCGACTGGCCGGACTATGGAACTTCTTCCTCCCCGATGCCGAAACCGGCGAGGGTTTGTCAAACCTCGATTATGCCTATATCGCGCAGGAACTCGGGAAGAACCCGATTGCGTCTGAGGTGCTCAACTGTGCGGCACCTGACACAGGCAACATGGAGGTTCTCGAACGGGTTGGGACGCCTGAGCAAAAGAAGCAATGGCTCGAACCTTTGCTGAACGGCGAGATTCGCTCCGCCTTTGCGATGACTGAACCGGACATGGCTAGCTCTGATGCCAAGAACATTTCGACCACCGCTGTGCTCGATGGCGACGAATGGATCATCAACGGCGAAAAGTTCTACGCATCCGGTGCTGGTGACCCACGATGCAAGATCATGATTGTCATGGTCCGCACAAATCCAGACGCGGCGCCGCATCTTCAGCAGTCACAAATCTTGGTTCCAATGGAAACGCCCGGCGTAAACATTGTCGGGCCAATGCACGTGTTCGGCGATGACGATGCGCCCCATGGGCACATGCACATCAAGTTCGACGATGTCCATGTACCGGCAGCCAACATGTTGCTCGGTGCCGGTCGCGGCTTCGAAATCTCCCAGCTTCGTTTGGGCCCAGGCCGCATTCACCATTGCATGCGTTCCGTAGGAGCGGCCGAAAAGGCGCTCGACATGATGGTGCAGCGTGGTTTGTCACGTGAAGCCTTTGGTCGACCGCTGGTCAAACTCGGCAAGAACGCCGAAGTTATTTCGCGGGCACGGATCGAAATAGAAGCCATGCGACTGATGGTTCTGCGTGCGGCTAGGGCCATGGATCTTCTCGGCAATGCCGATGCTCGTGTCTGGGTGAGTGCAGTGAAAGCAATGGTGCCCGAGCGGGTATGCGTCATCATCGACCAGGCGATTCAAATGCATGGTGCTGCAGGTGTATCCCAGTGGACACCACTGGCTCGGATGTACTGCAATATTCGTACGCTTCGCATTGCCGATGGCCCCGACGAGGTGCATCACATGGTGGTCGGTCGGGCCGAAATTGCTCGCCACAGCAGCACACAGGACGACAGCCTGATCGACGCTCCTCGCAACTAGCCCTAGGTTAGAGGCGAGGCTTTTACCGG
Organism: uncultured Acidimicrobiia bacterium; assembly: GCA_964196475.1. GTDB lineage: Bacteria > Actinomycetota > Acidimicrobiia > Acidimicrobiales > JAHEJN01 > CAWKZT01. Next base: position 2,749 of record CAXMUI010000145.1, on the reverse strand, counting down.
CTTCTTCGCCAGCGAAGCTCATTGCTGGATGGCCGAGGCACAAGTAAAACGTAAAAGGCGCCAGTCCGCGTAGGACCGGCGCCTTCTACGTTTGGTGGTTAAGGGCTAGCTAGCAGCGTTGATTGCGTTCCATACCGTCATCGAGGTCATTGGCATATCGATGTGTTTTACACCGAGATGCGACACGGCATCGACGACTGCATTTTGGATGGCGGGAGTTGAACCGATAGTGCCGGATTCGCCAATTCCTTTCGCCCCTATGGGGTTACGGAATGTTGGTGTCTCGGTGTTGCTGGTTTCAAATGAGCACAATTCGGCTGCCGATGGAATTGCATAATCGGCCAGATTGGCCGTAATGGGGTTGCCCAACTCGTCGTGTTTGATGACCTCGTACAAGGCCTGAGCAGCGCCCTGGGCAATACCACCGTGCTGTTGACCTTGGACCAACATTGGGTTGAGAATTTGACCGCAGTCGTCCACAGCAACGTGACGTAGCATCTTCACCTGACCGGTTTCGGTGTCGACTTCGACTACAGAAATGTGAGCGCCAAAGGGGAAGGTCGAGTCGGTTCCGTCGAAGTCAAGTTCGTGGTCGAGTCCCGCCTCCATACCCTCGGGAAGATTGGGGCCTGAGGCTGCGGTGGAAAGTGCGCCCCAGCTCAACACGTTGGACGGCACGCCTGCGACGTGGAGTCCGCCTTCGCCTTTGACAATGTCGTCGGCGCTGGCTTCGAGTAAGTGCGCAGCAAGTTGCTTGGCCTTATCGAGGACAGTCTCGCTGGCTACGTGAACGGCTGAGCCGGCGGTCTGCAACGAACGGGAGCCGAGTGTTCCGGTTCCTCGAGGGATCTCGTCGGTGTCGGACTGAATAAGCGTGATGTCCTCCATAGGTATGCCGAGCATGTCCGACACAATCATGGTGAATGCGGTTTCGTGACCCTGGCCGTGAGAACTGGTTCCGACATAGGCCTTTGCCTTGCCGTCGGCGAGCACTTCGACCTTGCCATACTCGATGTGTAGGCCGGCAGGGGCGGTTACCTCAACATAGGCCGACACGCCAATACCAATCTGGTTGACATCGCCCGAGGCACGACGCTCGGCTTGCATAGCAAGCAGACCTTCGTAGTCGGCGGCAGTAACCACAGCGTCGAGAGATGCCTCGTATTCGCCGCTGTCGTAGTTGGCGCCACCTGCGGTGGTCAGGGGAAATGCTTCTGGCTGAAGGAAGTTCTTACGACGGATCGCAACCGGATCGATGCCTAATTCATCAGCAGCCATATCGAGGATTCGTTCGACGACCTGAGTGGCTTCGGGCCGGCCGGCGCCGCGGTATGCGCCAATTGGGGTGGTGTTCGTTACAGCGCAGACGGCGTTGAATTTCACAACCGGCATGTCATAGACGGCTTGGATCATGGTCTGCGTGAACAAGGTCAAGATGCCGCCTATGCCGGCGTAGGCTCCGGCGTCAGCGAGGACGTCGACGTCGATGCCCACGATGGTTCCGTCGCTCTTAAGTCCGAGCTTGGCGGTAAGTGTCATGGCCCGGCCTTGCACCATCGCAACCATATTTTCGCTGCGGGCCTCGGTCCACTTAACGGGTTGTCCTAGCGAGCGGGCCGCAGCGCATGCGATGAGGTACTCAGCATAAAGCCCAGCCTTGGGGCCGAATCCGCCGCCAACTGCAGGAGCGACAATGCGTACGTTGGCAATGTCCATTCCCAGGAGGCCTGCGACTGGCTCGCGCAATGAAATTGGCGTCTGGCTCGGGACATACAGCGTGAGCGAGTCCCCGTCGGGGAGAGCAAGCGCGCCGTTGGGCTCAATAGGGACTCCGGCAAGGCGCTGGCTTTCCATCGTGAGTTCGGTGATGTGGTCGGCACCCGCCATCGGGTCGGGGTCACCGTCTTCGTGGCCAATGGCCGTGGCGAAGCACACGTTGGAGCCATGTTCAGGAAAGAGCAGTGGCGCGCCGTCGGCGATGGCCGCGGCTGGTCCGATAACAGGATCGGTTGGTTCGATGTCGGCAAATACGAGCTCGGCCGCATCGGTGGCTTGCTCAGCAGTTTCGGCAACCACCGCGGCGACGATGTCGCCGACGAACCGGACCTGACCTACGGCCAACGGCGGCCGACCCAGCGTGTCGGGGATTAGGGGAAACCCAGCAAAAGCCGGAAGGCTCAATGAATCAGCAGTAAAGACCGCAATGACTCCAGGAGCGCTCTCGGCATCTTCGACCGCTATCGAGGTGATTGTCCCGGCGGCAATCGTTGAACGTACAAAGTGCACGTGCTTAACGCCAGTTATGTCGAGATCGTCGGTGTACTTATCGATGCCTTGCAACAAGCTGTTGTCTTCGCGTCGCAGTACGGCATTGCCAAGAATCGAACCCTCTACAGCCATGGATAGCTCCCCTGAATTTTGATTGGTCTACGAGGATTGTGACACGAAATACCCTGCTGGGTCAGATCGATCAACCATATTTTGTGTATCGGTGTGTCTTTATGCCTCTGTTGACCGATTTTGCAGCTTCCACAACTTGGCAAAGACCCAGGTCTCGAGGTTTGCTTCTGGTCAATTGTTACCCGGCTGAGTCGCCGTTGGCCGGCTGCGCGGGTGCGTGGAGCGGGTGACGAGAATCGAACTCGCATAGCCAGCTTGGAAGGCTGGGGTTCTAGCCATTGAACTACACCCGCTAGAAGCCAACAGCGTAGCGGTACGACCGCGATAACCAGTGTGAGAATTCGCGCAA
>CAXMUI010000144.1:0-1852 GCA_964196475.1 uncultured Acidimicrobiia bacterium | reverse complement strand
GCCCCAACGGCTTTTAGAACCGCATAGAGACCGGTGCGTTCGACCGTCAACAAGGCGAAGAACAAACCGATGACGACTAATGCAATCACTACGGTCACGCCAAGGATTTGATTGAACGTGTTGCGTTGCTCAGTGACCCCGGGAATCGCATCGATTGCTTCGGGAACGGTGAGCGCGATAAACCCGGCGCCGGCAAGGTTTTGAACCGTTTCCGCAACCTCGGTGGCCGTCAGCGTGCCCGGCATAGAAACAGTGAGTGCTTGGAACACCCCTTCAGTGAGTGCGCCATCGGGCCGGTTCTCATTGAGAACCATGCGCCAGGTCTCAGCGTCGACCCAAAGTGATGCCTGGCCGTTGTATGAAGCTGACGACACCCATCCAGCTACAACAATCGGTGTTCGAGACGGACCCAGCAGTAGCTCATCGCCCACCTGCACACCGTCTGCCTTAAGGTTCTCGTCGGCCCATGCTGAGCCGGAGGCAGGGGGAGATGGCACACCGCTGACGGAGGTTTGATAACCCCAAACAGCAACGTTGGCGAGGTCTCGTGGTCCGTTGCCCGGGACCCGAGCGCCAAGCTGTACAACACCGAGGCCACCGATATCTGCGTCAAGGCCGCTCTCAATTGCCGCTCTGGTCGACGGCTCGACACGACTCCGCAGTAGCGAAGCTTGCGACGATTCGGAGAAAACAATCGCCTCAGTTTCGAGCGCTTCGATGGCACCAGTCGAGTTTCGGATCAGCCCATCAAGGAGACCGCCGAGAAACATTAACAAGACCGCGATAAGCGTCAAAATGACGGTTGCGGCCGCGAACCTCGATGGCTGGCGTCTCATTTCTAACAGCGCAATCCTCATCGGATGCCTCCCGCTGTCGTGGCTTCGATTGGGTCAATTGCGAGCACCCGCCGAGCAGCGATGAACGAACTAGCGATCCCCAACGTCATCAAAAGGACCGCCCAAAACACGACCGCTTGGGTCTCGAATCGTAAAGGGATCCCGCCGAGTCGTCTCGATGAAATGGGCAGGTACAGCGCTACTCCGATTGCGTAGCCCAGGCCAAGCACCAGCGATGCCTGAACGAGCAGCGACCCAACCAGGCGCTTGCGAGGGGCGCCGATTGCTTGAAGCAAAGTAAGTGCTCCGCTTTTCTGGAAGGTGATGATCAAGAAGAACAGGCCAACGACGCAGGGAACAACGAGCCCATACAACAGAAAGATCAGTCGGAACGACTGTTGGACCTGAGCAACGCCCGGGGTCTCGTTGGCAGCAACGTCACGCTCAAGCGCGTCGATATCGGACGAGATGGTGTTTAGCTGCACCACCGTGTCCTCGGCTCCGGTTCCGTCACGTGGCACGACGGCAAGGATGTTGGGCAGCGGGTCACCTGCATCGGGGTTAACTGCTCGCACGGCCTCCACGAAGGTTGCGTAGGGCACGAATAGGGTTGGCCCCGCGTTGAGTTGAACGTCCCTGGCGAGGCCGACGATCGTGACTTCGAAACCACCGGGTTCAACGATGACAACGTCTCCGACACCAAAGCCGGACGACGCGTCCGACTCACTGCCGACCGCTTCGCCGGGATTGGGGTAACGACCGGCAACCAAACTTGCTGGTGCCCCCAGCTCTGGAGCCTCGAAGCCCAGAATCGTTGTGTCGAACCGTTCTTGGTTCGCACTGACCGTGAATGTGCCTTGGCCTATCCGGCCTACTGACCCGACGGCGTCGCTTTCCCGTACGGCCTCTTCGAGGTCGGCGTTGATGACACTGCCTTGAATGACACGTTGTCCATCTACCGAATACACCAACACGGGGGCCGACTGATTTCGGATAGCGCCCACGAAGGACGTAAC
>CAXMUI010000143.1:0-7941 GCA_964196475.1 uncultured Acidimicrobiia bacterium | reverse complement strand
GGTGCGTGGCGAAGGCCGAGTTGCAGCAGCGCCAGTGCCGGGCCTGATGCCTCGGCGCGAAGTTCCTTCTGGGCGGCAAAAAAGGCCAAGCTCGCGACCACATTTGGTAGGAGTTGGCGTTGCGTTGGGGTTGGCTGATCGGTGGCGAGATAACGGTCAACGTCTCGTGCCATTGCCTCAACGGAACCGAGCCCAGTCTGCATGGCCTGTGCTGTTGCCTCCGAGACCGGCAGGGGTACATCAGGGAGGCCCAGGCGCCGCCGCAATACGGTGGCGGGTTGTATCCATATGATGGGCTCACTCACTGTTTCCTCCTAAAGTCCCGGGTTGTAATTGCTCAGCATTGTGCGAGCCTCAGCCACAAATTCGGCTTCGGTCATACCAAGTTCAGCCAAGACAGCTGTAGCAGAACGTGGATCCGCTCGCATCGCCACCGCAGCTTGGACTAACGAGGCATCTGCCATGGGTTGACCGGACCGCGACGCAACATATTGCGCCCGGTCCACCGCCTTCGAGATCGACTTCGCATCATCGTAATGTTGCGCAGCTTGACGTTGCTGATCAAGCAACGGGCCTAGTTCCTTGGACGAGATCCGGTTGGGATCCACCGGCCAACCGTCGGCGCGGGGCAACTCGCCCCCCGCCCAGCGGGCTTGTTCAAGTTGATCATGGTCAATGATGGTTTGCCCTGAAGCGCTGTAGTTAGAAACACCGAAGTCATCGGGACGATAAACCTCGGTAGTGCCCTGAATCGACTGACGTGAGCGGGTGTATCCCATTGGATACTCATCGGCATTGGGCCCGCCACCGCGGAAACCGGAGTATGACGCGGTGTCCATGTCGCCCCGAGTAAGCCGTTGTGCGGCTTGTTCGGCACTGTCTCGTCCTTCTCGCTGCAACGTTTCTATAGCCTCGCCCAAATCGACGTTGTTCTCGCGGGCAAACAACACCGCCACATCATCAGCCGGATTCAGCCTCAGTTCTACATTGCGCTGATGGCGATTCGTGAAGGACTGCGTAAGACGATCCGAGGTCTCGCTGTCGCTCAAACCCCACCGCTCGGCGTAGTGCTCAATATCGTCCTGAGCCCACGACACCGACATGGTTCGGTCGGCGTCAGTCAACACCGAACGCAACTCACCTGTTGACCCACTGTTGCCCACCAACACTTCGGTAGGGCGAATATCCCACGTCGACTCAAACTCCCCAATCGTGTCCAACGTTCCGTTATGAACCGCCGCACCGGTCACCTCATCATGAAACTGCAACAACTCTTCGGCCAGGTCTTGATCAATAACACCGGCGCGTTCGAGTTCACCTAAGCGCTCCATGCCACCATCTCGATACACCTGGCGCAACGCATCCTTGTCGCCACTTGCCACCGCCTCGCGGACTTGGCGATTGAGGCCATCGGCCACATCAGGATCCATCAACGAACCCGCCCTCGCCGCATCACCAACGTCATCAACCGCCTCCACGGCCCTCGCCGCATCACCAACATCATCAACAGCTTCCACAGCCCTCGCCGCATCGGTAGCAGTGTCCGCTGCTTCCGCCGCCCGGGCCGCATCGGTGGCAGTGTCCGCCGCCCTCGCCGCATCCCCAACAGTGTCCGCCGCCCTGGCCGCATCGGTAGCGGTGTCGGTTACCCGAGCTACATCCATCGCGGTATCTGCCGCACGACTCACGTCAAGCGCGGCATCAACCGCAGCCGCACCGCTCAACGTCATACCCACATCGACTAGTCCACGACCCAGCGCAGCCAACCGGTCACCCAGCGGCTTATCACCATCAACCGCATCGGCGAAATCCTGCAATGGCGTGACCGACGCAATAAACCCAATCGGATCACGCCACGCCTCAGAAGCCACTGCCTGACCAACATGGGCCACCGTCGAAGCGGTGCCCCTGACACCATCGGCGACGCTCTGTGCACCATCGCCGAATCCACCACCTGACATCACGCCTGCGGTATCCCAGATTGTCTCCGCAGCCGTCTCGGCCAAAATACGCCAATTCTCCGGATCGGTGGCGGCGTCTACGACCTGATCAAGCACCACCCGCGTAGCCGCACCAGCATCACGTACATAGCCCGGCAGGCTTTCAACATCGCGCAACATGCCATCAAAAGCGTCGTCTCGTATCGACCCCCACGAAGTATCCGTCGCGTCGGCCTGCGCGGCCTCGGCGCTAGCCAAAGCCACCTCAGCCGCATCACGACGCGCCCCATAAGCCTCAGCCTCGGCCATGGCCTCACGTCCGGCACGCACCCCGGCGCGGATCTCGTCGTCGCGTTCCTGGGTGCGATCGCTCAACCCAACAGAGCGGGCATCAGCCGCCTCATCGCTTTGCTGGGCAGCAACCCGACCAGTAGCACGCGCGTCATTGGCTGTGCGCGCCGCTTGTTCCCTTGCTATTCGTTCACTCAGGTCATCGGCGGAAACACGCGAAACCGTGTCGCCATCATCCCATTCGTACAGACCATCCTCGTCGGGATAGAGCGTGGTGCCGAATTCGTCAATGATGCCCCGACCGCCAGATCCACGCTGCAGCGACCGCAGTCCTTCGGCAATCGAATCTCCTGACTCAAGAGCCAACGAACCCGCCAACGCTGCGGTGCCAAGGAGTCCAACCGCTGCGGCCAGAGCGGCCTCACCCTCGAACCCATCATCGGTCTGACCATCACTTGGCGCATTCGCACCATCGATCTCATCGGAAGACGTTTCGTTCGCTGCTAAGTCCTGCGTGCCAGAATTCTCGTCCTGATCAGGAAGATTGGTGGTGCCCACCACTCCATCGCCGTACTGCTCGTTGGCCCAATCGACCCCAAATTGATTAATTCCCGCGACCATCTCGACCAGCGCTGGATCGTCAGGGTCGCAGTGATGACAGCGGTACTTGTAGGTCCCCCACGGAGCCTGAACATCGATGGTGGTATTCGGTCCGTCGAAGTATGAATAGTCAACAAAGATCGACATGATGTGGTTTTCGTCAAGCCGATGAACGGACCGAGCAACACAGGTTTCGTCGTCCGCTGGACGCTCAGGAATACCATCTGGCCCTGGGGCACATCGCTGTGATTCGTCATCCAAATTTGGGGTCGCAAGCGTAAGCACTCGGTCATCGGTAAACCAACGGTTATATCCGCGATCCCATTCGCCTGTCCGTGGCTGCGCGAAATCGATCACCAACTCATGGCGGGTGCCACCTCGCCCTCCTTGCCCAAACGATGGCGGGTCGATAAGGGCACCGATGACGCAGTTCTCGACGTTTGGCTCGAAGAACAATTCCTCGGCGGTTGCAAGATGGGTCCCCGTAAAGGAGTTGGCGGCCTGAAATGCGCCGTAGGCCTCCTGTGTCGTGGGGCATTGGAACCCACCGGAAGTAGCCGGCACGGGAGGTGCTAGAGCTAACGCATCCTCAAGCGTGAAACCTGGTTGCTCACACGGGATCGTCATCCGCACACCGATTTCGAACGTATCAATTAGCTCCTCACCGGTGTTTTGATCGATGAGCGATATGGCGGCTCCCGTCTCCTCAAGCACATCCTGGTTGCGCATCTGCGACACCGAACGACCACATACCGAATCCTGCCCGACAGGCGTGACAAAGTTTTGAGCCATATCGAATGGCATCAAGTGATCGCCAAACCTCCCGGCCCAGTCATCGGTAGCAGCACCTTCCAACATCACAGACTGAATGTCGCCGAGAGAACCTGCAAGGTGACTATTGCTAACCTCTATCTCGCCATCTCGCGGAACGGACTCCGTGGCCGTCCCGTCATAATCGACTGAGCAACACACGCCGTCGGCACGCAGTGAGAACGTAAACGTCTCGGCAACTAAGTAGCTTGTGCCTTCGACCACGAGGTTGGACTTGGGGGCCACCCACTCCACTGTCCGGCTCACCGGGGCCGGCGGCTCAAGCATTGCGTCCGGAATCGTAATCGCGACCATCGGTTTGCCATAGAGGTCCCGAGCAAACAACCCGCCGTTCAAATCGACGTTCTCCCAATCAACGATTCCGATTAGGTAGTCCTGGATCTCGGCGTCGCGCACATCATCTTGCGCCTCTACCCGCGATGCCCCAGCACCAACGGCTGCAACCAACATCACCGCCAGCACAAGCACCCCAACCGCACTCGATGCCCTTGCGGCGAGCACCTGGGGATGACGCCCGGCGTACAATCCCGCTGCTGTGGCGGCAGAGAAGAACGACAACGCCACACCCCATTGCACCAATCCCGTGCGCTGAGCAATCCCGGCAAATTGGGTCAGAAGCAGACCAGCCGCGAATGCGCCAACCGCCCATGCACTTCGTTGGCCGTACAAGCCCTTGCTACGTTGCGACAGCACCAAATTGCGCCCTTGTGCCAGTCCAAGACCGCCGCCAACGAGCACAGCAAGAGCGACCGCCCACAGCGGCGCCCGGCGCGAGAACACCATCATGGAAACAATGGCCACCAAAGCAATGACGGCAATCCGGAAAATGTCCAACCTGGGCCGGACCCGACTTGGCTGGCGAATAAATAGGAACGCCAGAACCAGGCCAACAGCGGAAAACACCATCATCAGGATCGAGAGGATCTTGAACAACGTCGCCTTCCCGGAAGGATCGGCCGCGACCGTCAAGTCGCCGGTTTCGGTGCGAGCGTTGTCAGAATTCGGCGCCGGTTCATCATCGGCGGACGGCAACGCTGTCGCCGGTTCGGCACTTGGGGCCGAACTTGCGTCGAACGGTGGTGGCCCAGGAGCAGCAACCACCTCGGGTCCAAAGGCCGACGCTAGGTAGGCGGGAATTGGAGTGAATTGGTCCTCGCGAACGAAGACCGGCACGCCGTCACATGATTTTGCCTGGGTCGCGATTTGGCCAGCCAGATCTGCGACCATTGCATCCACTGGGGCCAGGTCTATGGCAGACCTCGCATCAATGATGTAGCGCACAAATCCGGCCTGATTGTCAAGGCCAACTTGACCAGATCCATTTACAAACGTGGTCTCGGTGCTACAGAAGATCGTGTCCATCAACGGCGAAGAAACCGGATCCAGGGTCCATCCAAGTGTTACGTCAATCGTCGGCCCCTCTCCCTCAAAGTAGTAACAACTTGCCGCATAGTGATCCTGCCCATTGCTGGCATTTGCTTCTGGGATGCCATATCCAGCAATATTTGGACAACTAACCGCCACAGGCTCGGGGGCACATTCCCCAGCCAAGGTGGCCGCGCTGGCCCGCAACGTGACTGCGGCTTGTTCAACCGAGTCCTCGATACCACTGTCCAAAGAAGCACGCCAGTAGACCGACACCGAAACCGGCGTGGCAAGGTCCGCACCAAACACGTTTCCATCTACGTAGTTGTTCGACGAGGTGCCGCCCGTCCCGCAGAACCTAAAGCTACCCGGACGTGACCAGTTGACCTGAATTGCGGTTCCGAGCCCCGGCGCATCGGTGAGCTTGTACTGACACTGGAAAAAGAAGTCGGCGAGATTTTCTCGTAAATCAGCAGGATCGTCTGAATAGGTCTCGTAGCCAGCAATGCCGGGACACACCATGGTCTGGTCGACCAGTTGCCGTTCCTCAACCGTTAGGTCCGCAAACGTGCCCACCGCGTCTTGAGCGCCAACGGGCAGGGCGAAAAGGCCGGTAAGCAATGCCATCGCCAGAGAAACGAGGACGATTTTGGATCGAACACCCGACATATCCACTCCCAGTGGTACGTGTAATCAACAATGCCACAGTCCCAAATTCGAAACAACTGGCATCAATTCTGATTCCTCCAAATACATGGCGTCATCTATCGTCATCCATGCGACAATGACCGCTACGCATTTGCCCAAGGAGAGTGACATGTCAGACGACCCCACCACGAAGCCATTTGGTTCCGTTTTCGGCGACCTACTGTCGATTGCTTATCACGACGGAGAGACCTGGACTGATGCCGAGGTTGTGCCCGTAGCCGACGTCAACTTTGGCCCCGCAACCCACGCTTTTCACTACGCGTCGCAGTGCTTTGAGGGTCTTAAAGGTCACCGCCAACCCGATGGATCGGTCAAATTGTTTCGCCCTGATCGCAACGTGGCCCGCTTGCGCCAAAGCGCCGCTGGTCTCTACCTGGGTGTGCCATCCGAAGAACTCGCCACCCAGATGTTCGACATGGCCACCGAAGCCAACGCCGACATCACCCCCGCTCCCCCTGGAGCGCTTTACCTGCGTCCCACCCTCATTGGCACCGAACTCAACGTCGGCGCGGCGGGCCGGGCATCTACAACCACCGCCTTCTATGTCCTCACCTGCCCCGTTGGCGAGTATCTCCCACCGCACGCGTTGCGCATTGTCGTCGAGACCGAACACCCACGCACCACGCCGCAATTTGGTGTGGTCAAGGCCGGCGCTAACTACGTGATGGCCCTCAGCCACCTCAACACGGCCCGCGCCGACTGGAACGCCGACCAAGTGCTATTCGCCCCGGGGGGACTCATCGAAGAAACCGGCGCCGCCAACTTCATCTTGCTCGACGACGGCATCATCCGCACAGCCCCGCTAAGTGATGCCTTCCTTCACGGCGTCACGCGCGACAGCGTCCTGCAAGTGTGCGCCAGCTTGGGTTGGACCGTCAACGAAACACCGATATCGATCGAAGAACTCGTGGCATGGGCCGCTCGCCCAACCGGCGAAATGGCCTTGACCGGAACCGCAGCCATCCTCGGGGGCGTCGGCGAACTTGTAGTCGACGGCGAAGTCATCACGGTAGGAACCGGCCAGACCGGACCCGCAACCACAAAAATCCGCACCATGCTTACCGAAATCCAGCAAGGTCTCCGTAGCTTCACCTTCGCCTAAGCAGCGAACGACAAGCACATACCCATGGCCGCCCTCTTAGCCGTCTTGTCGTCGCTTGCCTGGGGCACCAGCGATTTCATGGGCGGCGTAACGGCCCGTAGAGCCAATGCATGGACTGTTGTCATCATCGCCCAGTTCGTGGGACTAATCGCGGCCATAGCGCTCGCCCCAATGTTTGGCGGTCAACTCACCTGGGAAGCAACCGGGTGGGGAATCATTGCGGGGATCTCAGGGGCATTGGGTTTGGTCGCGCTCTATCACGGACTGGCAACCGGACGAATGGCTACCGTTGCTCCCGTTGCCGCGCTCGTCGGTGCCGCCATCCCCGTCGTGGTGGGCGTCGTAGACGGCGAGCGACCGTCGAATTTCACCTGGGTCGGCATAGCAATCGCCCTACCGGCCATCTGGCTTGTAGCTCGCGAAGAATCCGGAAACCTCCGAAACGGCCTAACCATCGCCGTTGCCGCAGGCGCTGGCTTTGGGTTCTTTTTCGTATTCATCGCCTCAGCCCCAGACTCAGCGAACTTGTGGCCCTTGGTTCCGGCGCGGATGGGTGCGGTCCCCGTCATGCTCGTCACCGCGCTCGCGACGAAGCAAGTCACCTCGAATGATTTTGTATTCCGACGACCGGTTTACCTCGGCGCCGCACTGGCAGGAGGTGGCGACATGGTGGCCAACATGCTCTTTCTCGCCGCCGCGCAGCGAGGTTTGTTGAGCGTCGTTTCTGTTCTGGCGTCGCTCTATCCGGCGGTTACCGTGGTCCTCGCTCGTCTAAATGGTGAACCGGTGAAGCGAACCCAGTGGGCTGGCATGGGCCTGTCGCTAGTAGCCGTAGCTTTTATTGCCCTCTAACTAACAAACAACCCCCATTCAACTATTGGCTAACCGAACGCTGCTTTTTTGTCTTCGCCGCCGAGCATCTTGTCCCAGTACGAGGCCTGGCCGGTTTCGAGCATGTCGCGCGCGGTCTCGGCCAACGCTCCGTAGGCAGTCCAGGCAAATGTTCCGCCAACGGAAATTCGTTTGACCCCTATGGCACCATATTCATCGACCGACAGACCGCCGGGCCAAGCCAGCACATTGAGCGGCATTTGTGTGGCGTCG
>CAXMUI010000142.1:0-1639 GCA_964196475.1 uncultured Acidimicrobiia bacterium | reverse complement strand
TTGGGACTCGGGGTTTCCTTGGTAGGCCTGCAGCAGATTGACGCATTCGGCCAACCCAAAAATTCCGAACATGGCGGAGAAGAGATCGATGTCGATCAGACCCTCGGCGGCCAGCCAATGGGTGTCGTAGAAGGCCTGATCTTCGACGAGGGAACGGATGCGCGCTTCGGTAAGTTCGGCCGTCAGTTCGACATAGTGCGGCAGCGTTGTGGCCAGAAACTCCTCTACTGTGCCGTCGTGGCGCAGGGCAACTTCCTTTAGATTGATCCGCACCAAGGTGTGGGACCCACCGCCAATTTTGAGCGAGTTGTAGCAGCTCACCGCGGCGTACCGCTCACCAAGGTCGCCGACCATCATCGGATGGTTGACGAAATGCGGCTTGGCCGTCTCGAACACCGTACGTACGCCGTCTTCGACGAGATCATCAGGCGTGATACTGGGATCGACTTTCAAGGTGATGTTGGGGACCGCCTGGCGAAGAGATCGCTCGACACGGAAAATCGATCGGGTGATTCGACTGTCGTGGGGTCCTAAATCGACATGGACGAATGCATCGGGCAGCATGCGGTCGATTCCAATCCAGAACCGACGAAGCTTGCGATCGAGTTCTTCGTCGCTGATCACATCGGTAACGAATGGCTCAAGAACCTTGTCAAGATCGCCAAGATAGACCGGATAGGAAGTCACGCTGGGAACGTAGGTGTACATAATCTGGAGGAACGCCAATGCGTCATCGAGATCGGTGGGTGGCGCCATCTCCAGGAAGGCCAAGCCTTGCTGGAGGGCCTTTTCGTAGTCGGGAAGTATGTAACGAGCCGTGTACGGAGCATGACCTTCGAACATGTCGCAAATGACCCGTTTGTCTAGCGCTTCAGCGCACGCGTCGGAGATATTTGGGTACGGAAGAGTTTCGGTGGCGAGCGCTGCGAGGGAACGAAGTTTTTGGTCATAGCCGAGGGTCTCGTCCTGCACGATGGCCTCGGTGCGTGTCTGAAATTCAGTACTCTCCATGCGCTCAGCATATTTGGCGCAAATATGCAGCACTAGGGGCCAACGTCACCGACCCGGGTATCGACCAACGGCTGTGGTGGGTAATCAATTTCGCAATATGAGGCAGGCACCGTTGGAAAGATTGGGTCAGATCCGGCGGTCGGCGGCCTGCCAGTATTCGTCTTTGAGTAGTCGTTTGTAAAGCTTGCCGGTTGGGTGTCGGGGGAGTTCGTCACGAAAGTCGACTGACCGCGGACATTTAACGTCGGCGAGTTGGTCGCGACAATAGGCGATGAGGGTGCGTTCTAGTTTTGCGGCGGCGTCAGCATCGACGGGCATGACTACCGGCTGCACCACGGCCTTCACTTCTTCGCCGAAGTCCTCATTTGGTACCCCGATAACCGCAACATCGGTCACGTCGGGATGCATGGTAAGCACGTTCTCCGCCTCTTGCGGATAAATATTCACCCCGCCGGAAATGATCATGTACGCCTTGCGGTCAGTGAGATAAAGGAAGCCATCTTCGTCGACCTTGCCGACATCACCCAGCGTTGACCAGCCGTTGGGGTGGCGGGCGTCCTCGGTTTTGGCCGCGTCGTTGTGATAGCTGAAGTCGTTGCTGGCAAAGTAGATGGTTCCTTCGTTGCCG
>CAXMUI010000141.1:0-3744 GCA_964196475.1 uncultured Acidimicrobiia bacterium | reverse complement strand
CTTGGAAGTCTGCCACCGTTCGGTGCAGGTGGGTGCTGACGAAGGTCCCTATGGGCCTCGGTGTCAGACGCGCCCGCCATGAGTAGCCCGAGTCCCTCGCGGGTGGCATCCTCAACGTCGAGGATGGTCATGATCTGCCCTTCGAACATGACAGCAATGCGGTCCGCCAAGCCCAATACTTCATCGAGGTCTTCGGAGATCAAAATGGTGGCGATGCCCGCGGATCGTTGCGTGATGAGTTGGCTGTGGATGTACTCGGCGGCGCCAATGTCGATTTCACTGCGTTAATACGACGTTCACATGCGTCGGGGAGTGGTAAAAGGTCGGAGGTCCCTGCGGCTGTCAGGCCTCGATGTCCGCCAATTCTTTGACGAGGGCCGCTTTGGTGTTGGGTGAGGCAAACGAGGCGGCGACAGCGTCAATTTGCATGGCTAAGTGATCAGCCTGGGTTACGCCCAAATGCTGACTGGCGATGGCTAGCTCGGTGTTGAGATCGGTGTCGAACCATCCGGGATCGTCGGTGTTCAGGCACGTTCGTACGCCGGCGGCCCGCAGCTTTGGTAGCGGGTGTTCCTCGATGGTGTCGATCACCTGTAATAGCTGGTTAGAGGTGGGGCAGACCTCCAACATGATCCCACTGTCGACAATTTGTGCCACTAGTTCAGGATCCTCAAGGCAACGGACACCGTGGCCGATGCGTTGTGCTCCCAAGTCTTCAATGGCCGACCGGACGCTATGGGCTCCCTCGGTTTCGCCGGCGTGCGGCGCCGAATGAAGACCAATTGCTTTCGCTCGGGCAAAATGCTCGGCGTAGGGGGCGGCCGGGAAATCAACCTCGAACCCGCCGAGACCGATGGCGACAAGTCCATCGGGCGTGTTGGCGCCTTCGAGGTAATCGATGGTCACGGTGCTGTCGGGATTTTCGAGATCCCGGGGGATGTCGATGACCCAACCAATATCGACCCCCATTTGCGCGGCCTGGCGTCGACCCTCGTTGAGCCCATCCCGGTATTCGGAAGAGGACAGTCCGGGCAGGCCGGGGTTGTTGAGGAAGTGGGTGAACGCGGTCGTTGTTACTTCGGCATAGCGGACATTTTGTCGGGCCATGGACTGCGCGAGGTCAGTGGCAATGGTTATGAGGTCGTCGCTGGACCGGATGAGCGATAGTCCGTAAAAGAACTGCAGTCCAAAATCGACGAATCCGTCGAAGGAAAACTGGTCGGGGATGCCGATCGGCCAGACCGAACTCGAGTCGGCGCCGTGACGTTCGGTTAGGTGGGTAACCGTAGCGACCGACATTGATCCCTCAAGGTGAACGTGAAGTTCGACTTTGGGCAGGTCTTCGATCCATGAAGATGGTTGGGGGTGCACCATCAGGAGAGCTTGGCACACGTCGGGGCGGGCGGACGACAATTGCGCCTGAGGTGTGGTTGCGCTCCTCTAGTCTTAGGCCCATGCAGTTACCGGTTCGCCTGAGCCTTCTCCTTCACCCCAGCGTTTCGGCCGGAATCTTGTTGGCCACCGGACTGGGCACGTTGGTGTTTGTTTCAACGCCGTTCATGTTTCCGCTGATTGCAGAGGAGTACGAAATTGGGCTTGGTTTTGCTGCGTTCATTGGAACATTTCAGCTTGGCGGATTCGTGGTGGGGAGTTGGGGTGCGGGTCGACGGTTGAGTCCTCGCCGAGGCATATTTATCGCGGCCGTAGCTCTGGCGGTAGTGGCCAATCTTTTATCGGCGCTTTTGCCGATTTATCCGGTGCTTATTTTGTTGCGGTTTCTGTCGGGAATCTCGATGGGGATCATCAGCTGGTTCGGGTGGGTGCAGGTATTTGGCGATGAATCACGTATGGGTGAGATCGCCGTCATCGGACCCATCGTGGGGATCGTAACTTCGCCCATTATTGCTTTGGTCGCCAATAGCGGTGGCGCATCGGGTGTCTTCTTGATGCTTGGTCTCGTCGCTATTTTGCCGCTGCTATTTGCTCGCAAAGCGGGGGTAGCGGGTGCCTTACCACCACCTGCCGAGCGTCACAAGGCGGTACTTGTTGCGCGCGTATTGATGGCATGTCTGGGGCTGTTCACCATGGGCGGTTCGGGGGTGTTCATGTTTGCTGTGGTGATTGGCAAAGAACGCTTGGGGTTGTCCGCGGGCGAAGTGGCTTGGGTGTTTAGCTTCAATGCTGCGTGCTCGGCCATAAGTGCTGGTCATACCGGGCGTCGGGGGATTCCCGGTCCCTGGTTGGCTACGACAGGTTTGGCGGCAATCGCGTTGGCGACAGCATCGTCTACCTGGGTGTTTGCTTTGGCGGCGGGTGTTTGGGGTTTCGCCTTTTGGATGGGAATCCCAGGCGTTTTCAAGATATTGGCGGAGCGATCGGAGTACCCGCAGGAGCGGGCCGGCGACGCCCAAGCGGTTATGGCAGTGGGGCGCGCTTTTGGTCCTCTTGCTGGCGGAATCATGTTGCAGAACGCGGGCTCAACATCGCTTGGTCTGGTGGGGGGTGGGTTGATGATTACCGTTGGTGTGGTGGTGTTTTCTATTCGTAATTTGACGGATCCGCAGGCGGTCGATAGTTCGTAGTCGTGGCGCGTCCGGGGATAGGTGTGCCACGATGGCCTTCATGACACTCAGTGAAGCCTCGGGTTCGCAGGCCACCCCATTATTGCGAGAGACCATTGGCGCCAACTTGGCTCGCACGGTGGCTCGGCACGGTAGTCGTGAAGCGCTGGTGTCGGTGCACCAAGATATTCGGTGGACCTACGACGAATATGGCTATGAGATCGACCGGGTTGCACGCGGACTGCTGGGCTTGGGTTTTGGTAAGGGCGACCGTATTGGGATTTGGTCGCCAAACAATGCCGAGTGGGCCTTGCTGCAGTACGCCACATCGCGCCTTGGGATCATCATGGTCAATATCAATCCGGCGTATCGAACCCACGAATTGGCGTACGCCTTGGAGCAGTCGGGGTGCCGTGGGTTGGTGGCGGTTCCGGCATTCAAGACGTCGGATTATGTGGCCATGGTGGCTGAGGTTCGACCAACATTGTCTGATCTTAAGCATGTGGTCTTCATCGGAACCGACGATTGGACCGAGTTGTTGGCCGCGGGTGAGCGAGTTTCGTCCGATGATGTCTCGGCGGTCGAAAGTTCCCTGCATCCCGATGATCCGATCAGCATTCAGTACACGTCGGGCACTACCGGCCGTCCCAAGGGGGCGACGCTGACTCATAGCAACATTTTGAACAACGGGTTCTTTGTGGGGGAGGGATGCAAGTACACCGAACACGACCGTATTGCGGTTCCGGTCCCGCTCTATCACTGCTTTGGCATGGTTATGGGCAATTTGGCGGCAAGTACCCATGGCGCCTGCGTGGTTTACCCCAGCGACGCGTTCGACCCCGAGGCCACGCTTCAGGCGGTGGCTGACGAACGCTGTACCAGCCTTTATGGCGTGCCAACCATGTTCATAGCTGAGCTAGCTTCCCCGGACTTCGAGTCCTATGACCTGTCGTCGTTACGCACCGGCATCATGGCAGGTTCGCCGTGTCCGATCGAGGTGATGAAGCAAGCAATCGAACGGATGAACATGGACGAGGTCACTATTGCCTACGGCATGACCGAGACCTCCCCGGTCAGTACCCAAACCGCTACCGATGATCCCATCGAGAAACGGGTGGGAACCGTTGGTCGAGTGGCCCCGCACGTGCAGGTCAAGATCGTCGACCCCGATACAGGCGAAACG
>CAXMUI010000140.1:0-7813 GCA_964196475.1 uncultured Acidimicrobiia bacterium | reverse complement strand
GCTGGAAGCTCTCCGACGAGTACTACGCCCCCAAATCCGTCGGCGGCCATGTGCGGATCTACAAGCAGAGCAATTTGCAAGGTCAGATGTCCGATGCCGGCCTAACACCCTTCACGTCACATCGTGCCCATGCCCTGCACTCGCCCTACTGGTGGTTGCGCTGCGCCGTTGGGCCACAAGACGATGAACAGTTCTTGGTCAAGGCGTACAACAAGTTCTTGGTCTGGGACATCATGAAGCGCCCCAAGCTCACCACATGGGCCGACAAGGTACTCAACCCAGTATTGGGCAAGAGCCTCATCCAGTACGCCCGCAAACCCGAAAGTGCCAACCGTGTTGCTGCCTGAAATTCCTGGGGTCATTACCGCCGAAGAATTGGCGATTACCGCCGAAACCATCGCCGCCCGCCAACTTCCCAGCGGCATGATTCCGTGGTTCGAGGGCGGCCATGCCGATCCGTGGAACCACACCGAGGCCGCCATGGCCTTGGCCACCGTCGGGCGTATCGACGAGGCTGAGCTGGCCTACCAATGGCTTGCTAACGAACAACATGATCACGGTGGCTGGCATCAGTACTACCTGACCGATTCGATCGAAGAAGAGAAGTTTGACGCCAACTGTGCGGCGTACATCGCAACGGGCGTATTGCACCATCACACGCTCACCCGCGACGACGCCTTCCTCGAGCGCATGTGGCCGGTCGTCGAGCGCGCTATCGACTTCGTACTCACATTGCAGACGGCGCGGGGCGAGGTTAAGTGGGCTGCTCACCCCGATGGGACACCATGGGCGTTCGCTCTACTCACCGGATCTTCGAGCATTTGCCATTCATTGCGAGCAGCAATTTCGTTAGCCGAACAGGTCGATGAAACCCGACCTGGGTGGGAACTTGGGGCGGCCCGACTGGGTTATGCCATCCGAGAATTCCCCAAGGCATTCGCGGCCAAAGACCGCTGGGCGATGGATTGGTATTACCCGGTGCTTTCGGGCGCTCTTACCCCCGAAGCTGGCCGCGCCCGATTAGCCAAAGACTTTGACAAGTTCGTAATTGATGGCAAGGGCATCCGCTGTGTAAGTGATCAACCGTGGGTCACCGCCGCCGAAACATGCGAATGTGCCATGGCCTACCTAGCCGTAGGCGATCGCGACATGGCGCACAAAATGTTCATCTGGGCCCAACATCTCCGTACCGAGCAGGGCGACTATTTCACCGGCATGGTTCATCCACAGAGCCAGACCTATCCCGACAACGAACGGTCTACCTACACCGGCGCGGCAGTCATTTTGACGGCCGATGCGCTGAGTGGTACGACCCCAGCCAGTCGAATCCTGAGCGACCATTCGGCGCTTCCGGCGTTGATCGACCTTCCCGGGGCTTCCGAAACCGCCACACAGTAGGCGCCGGTTCTTGCCAAGTTAGTCAAGACCGAGAATTAGCCGCACAGACGGGGGCACTCCCGCAAAGGTTGCCGTTGAGGTCTGCGTTGGGCGCAGCGATGAAGTTGGTGGAGTGCGGACACAGTTCAGTTGGCATTGAATTGTCTCGACACCAACATAAACGAACTCCCATATCTCTGGATTGGGGCCATATTCGCTTGTCGCACCGGTTGGGTATGACGGCAACCACCCGAATTCTTTTACGTTGATGTAGTTGTCTTTGGTCAGCCACGTATAGCCATCGGAGGTACTCAGATCGATGGTGTACCCCGTGTGATGCTTGGAAAACCCGGGAGGGGCAGCTAGCTCCATGGCCGCAATAACGGTCCCATCTGCCTCCCCTGCGGCAATACGTTCAACCGAGGCATCAAGCCGCGTACGAAACAGCAAGCGTTGATGGTCAACTGTGCGCAGCCCAAAATTGGGAGTGAGAGTGACGCTATCTCGACTCGCCGCGGCCATGAGCCCTTCAAAGGCAGCCGCCGCGGCGGGATGCAACGGCACACCAGCTACCTCGACACGCTGCCCGCCGTAACCGCCCCGCAATTTGTAGCCCTGTTGTTCAGCTAGTTCATAGATCTGTTCGTCGGCAGCTACATTACCGGTTATCCAGGGATATAGCGACCGGGTCCGTACACCGTCGAGTTCGGCAGTGTCGAACATTTCCAGCATCTGATCCGGGGTCAGTTCGACCGCAGCGCCCTCACCCGCAACGACGGGTTCGCTCGCCAGTGCCACCACCATGACTGCTAGTAGAAGACTCCGCATGATTGCCATGAGTCGCTACCGGATACGCCGTAAAACACGCAAGGAACCGGTAGCGGGTAACTCATTGAAGTCACCTGACTCGATTGCTCGTCGGTAAAGTTCGTAAGGTGGTTGCCCACCATCGGCAGGGTCGGGGAACACATCATGGATGAGCAGAGTCCCATCGATCTTGAGTTTTGGAATCCAATTATCGAAGTCAGCATGAGCTGGTTCGTGCCCATGACCGCCATCAATAAACAGCAAAGCAAGCGGCGTTTCCCAGTTGGCTGCAATCGTGGGCGAATCACCGACAAGCGCCACGACAGTACCTTCGAGGCCCGCGTCGTAGATGGTGTTACGAAACAACGGAAGGGTGTCCATCTTGTTAATACGCGCATCGACCAGATCGGCCTCGTGGTGTTCCCAGCCCACTTGGTTTTCCTCGGACCCACGATGGTGGTCGAGACCATAAAGAATGGTGGCCCTTGTTTCGGCGGCTGTACCCAGATACACGCCGCTCTTGCCACAGTAAGACCCGACCTCCAGAAAAGGACCAGTGGTAGCGACCGAGGCGGCCGCCTCGTATAAGGCCAAACCCTCATCAATAGGCATAAAACCCCGAGCCTCTTCGGCAGCTATCCGTCGCTCATTGGGCATCGACAATGGCTCAATAATCATAAAGTTGCCTCTTGTTTGGCGGCGGCGAACAACAAATTGTCGAGAACAAAGTACTTGGCAATCCACACCAATCCGAAAGCAAAGATACTGGCACCGTTGATAGCCAGCCAGTGCGCTGACCAGTTCCGAACCAGGGCGATGGTCAGTGTTGAAATCGCTGCGCCGAGTAGGGCCATAGCCCAGAAGGGAACGATTTCGGCCCAAAGCTGATTCTGGCCGCTCTTTTCCCACACCCAGTATCGATTGAGAATGTAGGCCGGTATGGCACCAATAGCCGCTGCTACCAGATTGGCCACAACTGCGTCCCAATTCAAAAGTTGGTAGAAGACAAACAGTAATGTTTGCCCTATCAGCACTGAAATCACCGAAACACCGGCGTAGCGCATGAGACGCGCACCGTGGTCATTAAAGAAGTTGGTGATGAGGTCGGTTGCTGCCATAGCGATACTCTCAAAACCTTATCTATGGATAGCTGCAATCTCCGGTTCTCGCCCAATCCTTTCCTCGTTGTTTTTCTGGCGGGAGCGCTGGTCCTGGCAGGATGTGCCAGCGAAGCACCCACGCCAGCGACCACGACTGCATCTGCGACCCCCACAGCGGCCCCTGACACTGCGGTGCCTGCCCCCAGCGAAGCAACAGAGACCGCGGACTTAACAGACCCCGTCCTTGCTGAAACCCCGCCGACGGAGCCAACAGACCCACCCGAAGCGGTGACGCAACTGGGTGGTACCGAATTCGTTTTTGTCGATGTAGCCGAGGCCGTCGTTCCCATCGGCATGGTCGCTTACCCCGACGGCGAATCGTTCCTCGTCGCCTCAAAATTTGGCGAGGTGTTCCGGTATTTCGTGGCTGAAGATGGCCAACTCCATAGCGATACCACACCGCTCATTGACCTTTCCGAACAGGTCGCTCTAGGCGGTGAGCAAGGCCTTCTCGGAATCGCCGTCAATCCGGCTGGTACCCATATCTATCTAGTGCATTCACGGCTTGATGGCGCAAATCGCCTCGTCGAATATGGCATCGATGGGGCCGACGAGCGCGAGGTCCTTATCGTCGAGCAACCCTATGCGAACCACAACGGCGGGCACATCACATTCGGTCCCGATGGCTACTTGTACTACGGCCTGGGCGACGGAGGCAGCGACGGCGATCCAAACGGAACCGGGCAAGATCCCACCGATCTTTTGGCTTCCATTCTTCGGATAGACCCCGCCAAATCGGGTGCCGATGCCTACACAATTCCTGCCGACAATCCATTCGAATCAAGCGGCGGGGCCACTGAAGTCTGGCTCTACGGTGCCCGCAACCCCTGGCGCTTCTCATTCGATCGCACTACAGGTGACCTTTGGATCGGCGATGTCGGCGAAACCGCCCGCGAGGAAATCGACTGGTTGCCCGCCGCTGACGGCGCTGGCGCCGGATCCGGTGTAAACCTTGGCTGGCCATTGCTCGAGGGCAATGCCCCTTTTCGAGGCGGAAATCCCGATGACTATGTGGCCCCGGTACTGGATTATGACCGGGATGCGGGCCAATCGATCATTGGTGGCTACATATCGCGGGGTGGCCCGGCCGAGGTCGAAGGTGTCTACATTTATGGCGATTGGGGAACAGGGACAATCTGGGGTCTGATCCTCAATGACGACGGCCAGATCGTAACCAACGACGAACTCGGCACGGTCCCTGACTTCCAGCTTCTTTCATTCTCTCAGGGCCCAAGTGGCCGGCTCTTTGTTTTGTTAGCCGACGGAGCCATCCAACGACTCGACGTAGCCGAGTAGCTCACCAAGATATCCCTCCGCTATCGGCCGACGCGGCCCATAGGCCTAGCTGCCCTGATAGCGGTAAACGTTGGTCTCTCGAGCGATAAAACCAAGGCGCTGGTAGAGGCGGTTGGCTGCTTCTCGGGAAGGTCGTGACGTGAGGTCGACACTTGTTGCTCCCGCCTCGTTAGCCCGGGCTAGCGCAGCCAAGTTGAGCGCGGCACCGACCCCTTTGCCGCGTCCTCCGTCATCGACAACGACGTCTTCGATCCAAGCGCGGACACCGGTAGGGATACGAAATAGGGCCAGGGTGAGGCTTCCGATCATCACGCCATCGTCGGTAGCCATGAACAGAACCGAAGCGTCCGATTCCACAATGAGCTGCAATTCCTCGGGTGTCGGCGGCGGATTCGAGCGCGACAATTGAGGAATTAGACGGTTCATCGCATCGACAAGTTCGTCGGTGACGGTGAGCGCCTCGTGGATTTCGATCATGGGGCGAGCATAGGCCAGCGACCCCGCCGAAATCGCGACTAGCAAGGCATTTGAGATACCGTGACAAGGTGATCCAGCCCGACATCGCGAACCTAACTTGGCATGGCGCCGAGATTCCCGAACAGCCGATCGTTGTCGTTGCCTTCGCGGGCTGGAACGACGCCGGCGATGCCGCTACGCAGGCCCTCAGTTTTCTCAAGAATCGCACCGATGCCATTCCCCTTGCTTCGCTAGACCCCGAACGATTTTTTGACTTCACCGTCGCTCGACCGCGTGTTGCTTTTGATATCAGCGGACAACGCGAGATCACCTGGCCTAGCACCGACTTTGCCGTCGGTCATCTCGCCGGAAGCGAGACGCCACTTATTTTCCTCGAAGGCGTCGAACCACAACTCCAGTGGCGCACCTTTTGCGATCAGGCCATCCAGGTCGCTCAAGCATGTGAGGCACGCATGGTCGTGACGTTGGGGGCCCTGTTGGCCGATGTGCCGCACACTCGCCCGGTGGCTGTACATGGCACCAGCGAGAGCGAAGAGCTCGTACAGCGCCTCAATCTTTCAGCATCAGACTACGAGGGCCCAACCGGTATTATCGGTGTGCTTTCCACGATGTGCAGAGAAGCTGGCGTGCCCACAGCTTCGTTGTGGGCGTCGGTACCGTCTTATGTTCCTGGGGCCGGAAGTCCGAAAGCAGCGCTCGCGCTCATCGAACGTCTGCAACTGCTTCTCGACTTCGCTCTTCCCACGGTCGAACTCGAAATTGCCGCGGCGGCCTACGAGCGTCAGGTATCCGAACTCATCGCCGACGACGATGAAACGGCTGCCTATGTCAGCCATCTCGAACACAACTATGACCACGCCTCAGTCGACGAAGAATCGGGCGACGCGCTAATTGAACAACTTGAGGATTTCCTCAAGTCGCAGGACTAGTTCTGCGTTAGCTGCCCGTCGATCCAAGTTGCTACCTGGTCGACAATTTCTTGCCAGTTCAGTTCGTTGTAGATCTCATGACGGAGACCCTCTTGGATGACCACGTCGATATCCTTGCGACCTTCAAGGAACCGTGTGGACTTGGGCGGAACAAGTTCGTCCTCTGAACCGGCCATGGCCAAGGTCGGCACTCGAATATTGCCAATATCGGCCCGCACTACGCCTTGCGCCTGCTGCATAGCGTTGAGCAGTTCAAAGGTGGTCGATTTGTTTACCAATAGGTCTGCGTCGTAGGCGTCGCACACTGCCTGATCATGCGACAACACCTCGGTGGGTAGCGGCGAAGGAATGCTCACGCTGCCAGCTAGTGGCGCCAACAACCCTGGAGCCTTTTCGATAGCCGCTTGATCAGACAGCCCAAGGATCGGCGGACCGCTGAGTACGAGCAAATCCGGCTGGGGACGGTCGCTCACGGCATAACGAATGCTGGCCAGAGCACCCATTGAGTGACCACACAAGACAACCGGGATACCAACCTGACTTGCGACCTCTAAATGGTCCTGCATGTCATCGAGAAAATCATCGAAGTGCGCCAGCCAACTGCGCTTGCCACCACTTTGACCGTGCCCACGATGATCAAACGAAATGACACCAAAACCAGCAGTGTTGAGGTGCTGTGCCATGTGCTCATAGCGGCCCGAGTGTTCGTTGAGCCCGTGCACTAACACGACGATTGCCTTGGGGTTCGCCACCGGCCACTCGCGGCGTACTTGGGACAAACCATCGCGGGTAACGCCAAGTTCGACGAGCGCGGTGGGCAAATAGGTGGTGGGTGACGGACTAGTCATGATGGAAAGTCTAGGCGCCGTGCCCAGGACCTCCTGCTCCGCGCCATGGCTCCGGACGAGGTTCGTCATAACGCACCTCGATAGATTCGCCCCGAATGGCAGCGAAAGCCTGGGGGCCCCAACGATCGGCACCAATAGTGCGTTCGGGTAAGTTGTCTTCAGCAAAAAAACCGACGTCCAAGGTTTCGAGGGGGTGAGGCAGCAACTCTCCACCCATTGCATGACAGTGAAACACTATGGAGTAGAGCGGAATTCGGGTGAAACCCATGCGCATGCCGTCAAACACGGAGAGGAGTTGGCTCACTTCACAGTCGATCCCGGTTTCCTCTTTCACTTCTTTTACTGCCACCTCGGACGGCGAATAGCCCACATCGGCCCAACCAGTTGGATATAGCCAGATGCCGCTATCGGCACGTTGTACGAGCAAGATCTCGCCCTCGTCGTTGCCGACGATCGCTCCGACAGTGCACTTGGGTGTCACATAACCAGCGACACCATCGCCCACATTACGAAGCCATTCTTCGACACGAGTGTCGGGGTCTATGCCCTCGTCAATAGCGGCGCGAATATCCGCGGCAACGGCCAAGACCTCTTCGAATCGCTCTTTTTCATACAGGCTCTCGGTAAAGCCGAGTCCCGTGCGAGCAATGGCCGAAAGCGATTCACTCCAGCGCAACAACGTCGACTCATCTACTTTGCCAAGAGTAGCGTCGACCTCACTCATGACGCGTCGACCAAAGTGGCGAGGTGCTCGGTGATAGACGTTTTGATTGCCGCTATGCGCGTTTCGTCGCTGATCTTGTTGCCATCCACATCGACAACATAGAACGAATCGACGGCCTGTTCACCAAGCGTCTGCACTTTTGCGGTAGTTATGTCGAGGTCAAGTTCAGAAATCGTCCGAGCCAAGCGGCAGAGT
>CAXMUI010000139.1:0-2557 GCA_964196475.1 uncultured Acidimicrobiia bacterium | reverse complement strand
CGAGAAGACATCGTTTCGAGAAGATCGTACGGAAGTCGGGCCCAGTCGGCTGTCATTGCATCTTCGCTTTTGACCGCACGAATAATGATGGGGCGGGCGTAGGTGCGTTCGTCGCCCATCACCCCGACCGAGCGAATATCGGGCAACACCGCGAAGGCCTGCCAGATTTCGCGTTCGAGACCGGCGCTAGCTATTTCCTGACGGACAATAGCGTCGGCGTTCTGCAAGATTGCAACAGTTTCAGGAGTGACCTCACCAATGATTCGCACGCCGAGGCCTGGCCCAGGAAATGGTTGACGCCAGACAATTTCGTCGGGCAAACCAAGTTCAGTTCCCAGCGCGCGTACCTCGTCCTTGAACAGGGAACGCAGTGGTTCGATGAGTTCGAATTGCATATCGTCGGGCAGTCCACCCACATTGTGATGGCTCTTGATCTTGGCCGCCGCTCCCCCACCAGATTCGATGACATCGGGGTACAGCGTGCCTTGAACTAAGAATTCGGCCCCTTCGACCTGGGCTTTAGCGTCTTCGAACACGCGAATGAATGTCTCACCGATTGCCTTTCGCTTGGCTTCGGGTTCGGTGACTCCGGCCAACTTTTCGAAGAATCGATCGGCCGCTTTGGCGTGCACCAATTCGACGCCATAGTTGCGTTCGAACGTGTCGACGACTTCGTCGCTTTCGTCCTTGCGCATGAGACCCGTGTCGACGTAGACGCACGCCAACTGCTGGCCGATGGCTCGATATACCAGCGCGGCAGCAACAGCGGAATCGACCCCACCAGACAAGGCGCACATGACCTTGCGGTCGCCAACCTGGTTGCGGATGATCTCGACCTGCGTATCGATGAGATTTTCCATCGTCCAACTGGGTTCGAGGCCAGCCCCCTCGTACAAAAACTGCTCAATGATGTGCTGGCCCTCGGGTGTATGAGAAACCTCGGGATGGTATTGCACACCAAAAAGACCACGCTCTTTGGATTCAAACGCCGCTACGGGTGAAGCTTCGCTAGAAGCCAACACGGCACAGCCATCGGGGGCGCCATCGATCGCATCGAAGTGGCTCATCCAGACACTTTGCTCGGCGGGTTGGCCAGCTAGCAGGACGCCTGATTCGCTTACTTGGAGATCGGTACGTCCATATTCGCCAGCCTCGTACCGGCCTACGGACCCTCCACACTGCTTGGCAATCAACTGAGCGCCGTAGCAAATACCCAAGATAGGAATGCCGAGATCGTAAACGCCGGGGTCGATCATCGGAGCGTGATCAACATTGACCGACTTTGGTCCGCCGCTAAAGATAAGGGCCGACGGCTTGCGACGGGCAACCTCATCAGCAGTGATGGTATGGGGCACGAGTTCGCTGTACACGTGGGCTTCGCGAACCCGTCGTGCGATCAACTGTGCATACTGCGCCCCAAAGTCGACGACTAAAACGGTGGGCGTATCAGTCATGGATTAACTCAACCCATCCCTACGCCTTGTTGCTTCTGGAGGTACTTACCCTCCGTTTGCAACGCAGGAGCAACCATAACTTCGGCCTTCTGGAACTCTTTGAGATCGCTGTACCCACAGGTGGACATCGAGGTGCGCAATGCTCCGAAAAGGTTCATACGACCGTCATTCTCGTTGGCGGGACCAATCAAGATTTCTTCGAGCGTGCCACGGGTCTTCGTTTGCACGCGAGCACCACGAGGCAGCGTGGGGTGGAACGTGGCCATACCCCAGTGATAGCCCTTGCCGGGCGCTTCGGATGCAGCGGCCAATGGCGAACCGACCATGACGGCGTCGGCGCCGCACACGATGGCTTTGGCAATGTCGCCGCCGGTGGCCATACCGCCGTCAGCGATCACGTGGCAGTAGACGCCGGTTTCGTCGAGGTGGCGCATGCGAGCAGCGCGAGCATCGGCAATAGCGGTCGCCTGCGGTACGCCGATGCCAAGAACGGCTCGGCTGGTGCATGCGTGACCGGGACCAACACCAATAAGGACGCCAGCGGCACCGGTGCGCATGAGGTGCAGCGCTGCTTGGTAGCTGGCGCAACCGCCGACGATGACGGGAATGTCGAGATCACGGACGAATGTGGTGAGATCGAGTGGTTCGTGCGTCTTGGACACATGCTCGGCCGAAACTACGGTTCCTTGCACAACAAGGAGATCGAGTTCGCCGGCCAAAATAGCGTCGCGATATTTGGAAGCCTGTTGGGGAGTAATCGATGCACACGAGGTGACATCGCCAGCATTGATCTCTTGAATTCGCTGAGTCACCAGGTGCATTTTGACCGGCTCTTGGTACAGCTGTTGCATTCGGGCCGTAGCAACGTCGACGGACAGGGTCGCTATCTCCTCGAGCACAGTGTCGGGATCTTCGTAACGGGTCCAGAGACCTTCGAGGTTCAGTACGCCAACGCCACCCAGGCGACCGATCTCAATTGCGGTGGCGGGGCTAATGACCCCATCCATCGCTGACCCCATCAGGGGAAGGTCAAAACGAAACGCATCGATGTCCCAGGTGATATCGACGTCTTCAGGGTCACGTGTGCGACGACTAGGGACAAT
>CAXMUI010000138.1:0-1785 GCA_964196475.1 uncultured Acidimicrobiia bacterium | reverse complement strand
TCCCAGATGGGCATCAGCGCCGCCACAGGCGTCCCCGCACCGATCTACGTGACCAACACCGTCGATCAGGTAGCATACATCGTCAATCACTGCCGCGCCAAAATCGCGATTTGCGACAATCAAGAGCAGTTCCACAAGTATCTCTCGGCGGTCGACCGTGGTCTGATCAAGCTTGAGCATATCATCACAATGGACGCACTCGACAGCGAGCACGCGATGGTGACTTCACTTGCCGACGTCATCGTTCGCGGTAGTTCAGAGCCCGGAAACGAGCTCGATCGGCGCATGGCCGCGGTCCAACCTGACGACCTCGCACTCCTCATCTATACGTCCGGTACGACCGGCGTCCCCAAGGGCGCCATGTGTACTCACCGCGGGATCGAAACGGTGGGGCGGGCTTTCATCGATACCTATCCGCTGAACCCCGAAATTGATCCCGGCCGCTACGTCAGTTATCTGCCGCTGTGCCACGCCGCCGAGCAGGCGTTCACCAACTTCGTGGGGTTGCGCTCGGCCAGCGAAACTTACTTCTGTGCTGACCTGACGAAAATCAAAGACTACCTGCTCACGGCACGCCCGCATATCTTCTTCGCCGTGCCAAGGGTCTGGGAGAAGTTCGAGGCCAGCCTCGGCGCAGAGCTTACGAAAGCAGTTGGACTCAAAGCAAAGCTTGCGATGTGGGCGCGGCGTGTCGAGCTAGAGAGCGCGAAGCAGTCGATGGAGACAGGTGAAGTAGTCAACACGTTCCAGCGTCGGCTCGCAAACACACTCGTTATTTCGAAGATCAAGAGTGCCATCGGCCTCGACGAACTCATTGTTGCCGGTTCGGCAGCGGCTCCCGCTGCGCTTTCGACGCTCAAATTTTTCGCTTCGGTCGGCATCCTCATCCACGAGGGCTTCGGTATGAGTGAGACCAACGCAATGGCCACGTTCCAGCCATTAGGGATGCCGCGCTTTGGAACTGTTGGGCAGGCGCTCCCCGGCGTGGAAATTCGAATCGCGGATGACGGCGAGATTCTCCTCCGAGGGCCCAACATGGTCCCTGGCTACCTGTACATGCCAGACAAGAGTAACGCACTTTACACGGACGACGGCTGGATGCGCACGGGCGACCTTGGAACCCTCGATGAGGATGGGTTTCTCAGCATCACCGGGCGCATAAAGGATCTTTTGATTACCGCAGGGGGCAAGAACATCGCACCCGCTGAAATGGAAAACCACCTCCAGGGGATTCCGGGAGTCGGCCAGGCTATTGTGGTCGGCGATCGCCAGCCGTATCTCTGCGCCATCCTCGCCCTCGAAGAAGAGACGCTCCCCGGCCTGTGCAAGGCTGCCGGTGTGCCGGTCGGGCCTCTGGCCGAGATCGCCAGCAACGAGAAGGTTCGCGCCTTCCTGGCTGATCGCATCGAGTCGGACTGCAACAGCAAGGTGGCCCGCTACCAAACGATCAAGAAATTCGAGGTGCTCCCACACCTGCTGAGCGTCGAAGGAGGTGAGCTAACGCCGACCATGAAGGTCAAGCGAAACATCATCAACGTCAAGTACAAGGCGATCATCGATGGCATGTATGTGGGTTAAGGTACAAGGAAATTGCTTCGACTCCTAATGCAAGAGGAATAGCAGCGTATAGCCAGCATTTCCAAGTCATGAATTCACTACACACCAAATCGTGAGACTGCTTGTGGCCGGTTCCCGTTATTCACATCGCTGAAAATCACACCTGTTGTATAGCCGCTTAGTGGTCAGAACCGGCACCTCGACTCAGGTGGTGACGTTTAACCGGTT
>CAXMUI010000137.1:0-23342 GCA_964196475.1 uncultured Acidimicrobiia bacterium | reverse complement strand
ATTGAGGTCCTGGTGGTGATGGAAGGGGTTGCCGCCGGCCCAGTAAACGAGGCGGGTATCTGGGTAGGTGCGCCGTTGGCCGTCGTAGTCATAGGTTTGGCCCGGAGAGGTCAAAAGATCGGCGATCCGTGCGACGGGTATAAAACTGTCGGTGGGGTTGATGAATTGCGAGAAGGTAGGTCCGCTCAAATATTTCGTTGCCGCCCCTATCGAGCCTTCTGCGGCGTACCCGTAGCCGATGCCACCTCCGGGCAGACCGATTTGCCCGAGTAAAGCGGCCAACACTGTGGCCATCCAGTAGGGCTGTTCACCGTGGTCGCCGCGCTGCAGCGACCAAGCAATCGTGATCATCGTCCGCTTGGACGCCATAGTGCGGGCCAGGCCAGCAATGTCGTCGGCGGGTACCCCGCAGATTTCCTGGGCCCACTCGGGATTCTTCGGGGTCGCGTCGCTCTCGCCGAGGAGGTAGGGCAGAAACTTTTCTAAGCCGACGGTGTACCGGTCGACAAATTGTTGATCGTGACGGTCTTCGGTGACCAACACGTACGCCATAGCCAGCATGAGGGCGGTGTCGGTTCCGGGACGCACTGGCATCCAGGTTGCTTCGAGGTCGGGGTCCATATCGTTGGCAAGAGGTCCCACGTTTACGAAGTCGACACCATTGGATCGTGCCTGCCTCAGCCAACCCTTCGCTTCGTGACGGCTCATACCGCTGCCGCTGACCTGAGCGTTCTTCGGTGCGATGCCACCAAAAGCGACCACCAGTTCGCTGTGGTTAGCGATGACCGGCCAGGACGTAAGGGTGCCGGTTAACTCCAAAAAATTACGTCCGAGAACATGCGGGATGATGACGCTTGCGGTTCCCGTGCTGTAGCTGTTGCGGGAGGCTGTATAGCCGCCAATCGTGTTGAGGAAGCGATGCACTTGGCCTTGAGCGTGGTGGAATCGACCGGCGCTTGCCCATCCGTAGGAGCCACCGAAGATAGCTTCGTTTCCGTGATGCTCAATGACCCGGGCGAGTTCGTTGGCGACGAGATCAAGTGCCTCGTCCCATTCGACCTCGACAAAAGGATCGACCCCTCGTGCGCCATTAGCTGGTCCGGGGCCGCCCTTCAACCATCCACGTCGGATGGACGGGCGTGTTACCCGCGAGCGATGCGTAATTCCATCAACGAAAGACTGGCCGATTGGTGACGGATTGGGATCATCGACAAATGGGTCAACGGCAACAATTTTTTGGCCGTCGACCGTGACGTCGTAGCCACCCCAGTGACTAAAGGTTCGTACTCGTCGTTGGTTGCTCAACATCCCGATGACCTTCGTGTTCGGTGGTTACGCGGTTCCGTATTTCTCTCGGGCCTGTCGCAGCGCATCGAGTGCTTCCGTTTCGGCATCTTGGGCCGCGATCATTTCTTGGGCATCTTTGATCCCACGAGAAACGACAATTGCTGCGCCGACGCCCACAACAATTCCCACGATTTGCTTGATGGGTTTCTTGCGCAGGCTCTCGACAGTAAGGACTTCGATCGGGGCGAACTTCAAAAGATCGATATCGGTCAGGGTCGTTGGAAGTTTCGACAACACGGACATAGTGGTGATCTTAGGCCTCAAACAGCGCGTCGACGAATTGACCGCCGTCGAACTCGATGAGATCTTCGGCCCCCTCGCCAAGTCCAACGAGCTTTACGGGGATGTCAAGTTCGGACTGGATCGCCATAACGATGCCGCCTTTGGCCGATCCATCGAGCTTGGTGAGTACCACTCCCGTCACTTGCACCGCTTCGGCAAAAACCTTGGCCTGAGTGAGACCGTTTTGGCCCGTAGTGGCGTCGATTACTAGCAGTACTTCGGTGACCGATCCCCCAGCCTCCTCAGCGCCCTTGTCGGCTACCCGACGCATCTTTCGGAGTTCTTCCATGAGGTTGGTCTTGTTCTGCAATCGCCCGGCGGTATCGGCCAAGACAAGATCGGACCCTTTCGCCTTGGCGCTGGCAATTGCGTCAAAGATTACTGAACTCGGATCGGCGCCGTCTCCGCCGCGAACAATGTCGGCCTTCGCTCGATCGGCCCACATTTCGAGCTGCTCACCGGCTGCGGCACGAAAGGTATCGCCAGCCGCCATAAGCACACTCTTGCCCGACTTGACCTCACGACTACCGAGCTTGCCAATGGTTGTGGTCTTGCCCACGCCGTTCACCCCGACAAATAGCCAGATCGACGGTGTTGCGTCACTATTGAGACTGATATCGCGTCCGCCAACCTCGGCCTTTAAACGATCCTTCACCATCGAAATCGCGACTTCGGCATCGGTAACGGCATCTTCTTTGGCCTGGGCCCGCACATCTTCAATGACCGACGTAGCTGTGCTCACACCAACATCGGCCAAAATCAACGCTTCTTCAAGTTCGTCCCAAGTCTGATCGTCAACCCCTCGAGATCGCACCGATCCCAGGAACCCTCCCATTGCTGAACGAGCCTTACCCAAACGCTTTCGAAATGATGCCGGATCTGGTTCGGGTTCAGGGGTCGGGTCGGGTTCGAGCGCTTCGTCAAGGTCGTCGTGTCGGTCTGGCGTGTCGACCGGTTGGGGTGTTGGGACATCAAGAACACTGCTGGTTCCCCGTCCGCGCCACATAAATCCGAGCCCGCCGATAACGAGCACGCCAACAACAATGAGGAGAATGATCAGAAGTTCCATGAGCTTTTGAGACTACCTATTTCTGAGCAGAGACAATGGGCTAGTTAGCGGTCTTTACTCAAGTCTTTCCGGTACCTGCCATAGCACTAGACCACCGCCGTCATGCCGCCATCGACATACAGGATCTGTCCGTTCATAAAATTTGAGGCCGACGAGGCCAGGAATACCGCAGTGCCACCAAGGTCGGCGACATCTCCCCAACGCCCGGCCGGAGTGCGGCCAGCTAACCAAGCAGAGAACTCTTCATCTTCAACCAACGGTTGGGTGAGTTCGGTAGCAATGTAACCCGGCGCAAGTGCGTTGACCTGAATGCCATGCGGTGCAAGTTCGGCGCACATGCCCTGCGTCAACAAACGTACGCCACCCTTGGAGGCGGTGTACGGCGTAATCGACGCCCGTCCTAGCGCTGCCTGCACCGAAGCAATATTAATAATTTTTCCAGCGCCACGTGTGACCATTTTGCGACCCACGGCCTGACCGACGATAAACGGCGCGGTGAGATTGACATCTATCAATTCGCGAAACTCATCCAGGTCGAAATCAAGCATCATGCCACGGCGTTGAATCCCGGCATTATTGACCAGGATGGTGATTGGACCAATGGTGCGTTCGATGTTGTCGACCGACTCGGCCACGGCAGTCTCGTCGGTCACATCAAAGTAGCGGTGATGGGAATCTAGGCCCTCTTTACACAGTGCATCGGTAGATGCTTCAAGCCGAGAATCGGTCCGGGCATTGAGTACGACGGTTGCCCCCGCTTCGCCCAGAGCACGGGCAATTGCCAACCCGATGCCACGGCTAGATCCGGTTACTAACGCGAGTTGACCATTAAGTGAGAACTGTTCAAGACCCATTGCTCGACCTTACTGGCCCGAGGTTAATGCCCATTCACTTCCCAACTGGTAGGCCCACACGACACCCTGACCCATCACCGCGCCTACCAGTTGAATTCACTTCCGAACTGGTAGGCCCACACGACATCCTGACCCATCATCGCGCCTACCAGTTGGATTAAGTGGAGGCGGAAATCTGGAGACAAAAATATTCAGAGGTGTGGAATATTTAGTGGTTAGTTCTTGACGAGGTCCGTGAAAGGGGTTTCTTTACCGGGGCCGGGTTCCTTAGGAAGACCCAGCACACGCTCACCGATGATGTTGCGCTGAATTTCGTCGGTGCCGCCATAGATGGCTGGTCCGGGTGAGAAGATCGCCATTTCGGCAATTGCCCCATTGGCAACAGCGTCGCTTCCCCACAACATGCCGTCGGCGCCAAGAATGGCGAGACCGACATCGCGGAACCGACGGAAAAGTTCACTCATAGCTAATTTGCCGAGGTTGCCTTCGCCCCCGGTGCGTCCGCCGCCAGACCTAGCGCGGGCACCGTTGAGCCGATTGATCTCGAGAAGTGAGTGCAGTTGTACCAACTGTTCACGAATGGCCGGTTGATCGAGCTTGCCTCGTTCGCGGGCGAGCTCCACAAACCATTCCCACATGCCAGGACCGAGGTTGGGCACTCCACCTTCACTGACGCGGCCGAGGAAGGTAGATGCCGTTCGACCAAGTGCCTTGGCTACGGGACCAGGGGTTGCCGACACCGGCGACTTCCCCGCGCTGCCGAGGCTGGCGCGCTCGAAAGCCAACGTGGTGTTCGCTACCCGCCAGCCGTTACCGATCCCGCCAATAAGGTCGATGTCCTTCACCCGTGCTTCGTCGAGAAACACCTCGTTAAACATTGCCCGACCGGTCATTTCTTTGAGCGGACGGACCGAGATCCCCGGCTGATCCATATCAATGGCGAAGTAGCTAATGCCCTGGTGCTTAGGGGCTTCGGGGTCGGTACGAGCTATCAGCATGCCCCACTGCGAAATCTGGCCGCCTGAGGTCCATACCTTTTGACCGGTGACTACCCATTCGTCACCGTCTTTTTCGGCTTTACATTGCAATCCAGCGAGGTCGGAGCCCGCGTTAGGTTCAGAGAACAACTGGCACCACGCGTGCTGACCGTTGAGGATGCTCGGAATGAACCGATCGATCTGTTCTTGGCTGCCGTGGGTGGCAATGGTGGGTGCAGCAAGCATGCGACCGAGCCCTGATGGTGGCCCCAGTACGCCCCGTTCTGCCAACGTAACCGACCAAGTCCGGAATAGATCGCGGCTGTAGCCACGGCCTCCGGCATTCTCGGGCATTGCCGGGCTTGCCCACCCGGCTTCGTACATGAGCTGCCACCACTCACCAGCGGTGAGATTCTCGTCCCAGTTGTCGTCGAGCCAAGTTTCGAGCTCGGCACGAACAGCTTCGGAGGTGGGCGGAGAGACGGTGGCACTCGACATGCCACAACCTTACTCACCCGCGGTAGATGCGGGCCAAGCTGGAAGAAATCAAACCAAGTCAAACCGCGAAACAGTTTCGATGTGGCTGGTGCCAGGAAACATGTCGACCAGGTGCGCGTACCGCATTTTATACCCAGCTTGTTCGAGTAAGCCAGCGTCGCGCCCGAGCGAAGCTGGGTCGCAACTAACGAGTACCACCCGCAGTGCTCCAGTGTCTACGACCTTGGCAACCCCAGTCTTCGTCAGACCCGAGCGGGCCGGGTCGGCCACGACGAGTCCGGCAGGCGTCGGCCGCCACCTCTCGACGCGGGCTCGAATTACTGCGGCGTTGGTGCGCCCCGCGAGATTTACCCGGGCGTCGGCAATTGAGGACGCCGACTGTTCTACGACGGTCACGTCGTGGCGGCCGCCAACGGTCGCGGCGAACAATCCGACGCCGCCATACAGATCGACCATGGGACCCGATGCAAGTTTTGCCGCTGCTTGGACCTGTTCCACCAACTGAGCAGCGCCATCGGGACGCGTTTGGAAGAAGGATCGTGCCGAAATACGGAACGAGTGACCGGCAATAGTTTCACGCAAAGAAGCGTTTTTGCCGTCCTGTAGCTCGTCGGTCCCGATTACAACGACACCGTCGGGCACGTCGATGCCTCGGGTGTTTGGATCGACAATGATCATCCGTTCACCGGAAGCCGCGCTCACTCGCATAGTCACTTCGGACGCGGTACCAAAGGTGCTGTTGGCAATGAGGTCGTTGATGAGCGGATGAGCGACATCGCAGTTTGTTATCTCGACACCGCGATGCGACTGTCGTTTACGGAGCGCAAAGCGACCACCTACGACAACGCCGCGCAACTGGGTGCGAAACCCGGTCGTTGGTAGTTCTTCGCCGAGCGCAATTGTCGGTTCGGCAATCTTGCCGATGCGTTCGAGTGCGTCGCGGACAATTTGCCGTTTTAGCTCGCGCTGTAAATGCGGGGTGGCATGTTGCATGTCGCACCCTCCACAGCCATCGGCAATATGGGAACAAGGAGGCTCGATCCGAGCGCTGTTCGCGATCAGTACAGACCGGACCTGCGCACGGGCATAGCGTTCCTTCTCCTCGGTGAGATCGATCTCGACGCGTTCGTCCGGAAGAGCGCCCACGACGAACACCGCCCGGCCGTCGTCGAGACGACCAACTCCTGCTCCGCCTTTAGCAACTCCATGAATGTCAACGACTGGCATGGGTTGACCCTATAACCTCAGCAGGTGACCTCTTCACCTGCTCCTCGTCCGATCGAAATTGTGCCGTCTGTGCTGCCAGCCGATTTCGCGAAACTTGGCGACGAATGCCGCGCGCTGGAGGACGCTGGGGTCGACCGGATCCAGTGGGACATTATGGACGGTCAGTTTGTACCCAATATCACGGTGGGTCCCGACGTCATCGCTGCTGTGCGCCCCCATGTAGCGATTCCATTCGAGGCGCACCTAATGGTCCGAAACCCCGATCCGATGCTTAGTCGTTGGGTCGATGCTGGCTGCGAGATGCTGATTGTCCACGCCGAGTCCACCACCCATCTGCACCGTACACTCAGCGCCGTCCGAGATCTTGGAGCGCGTCCCGCAGTGGCACTCAATCCAGCAACGCCGGTAGCAGCGATCAGTCATGTCATGGATCTCGTCGACATGGTGCTTGTGATGACGGTCAATCCTGGGTTTGGTGGGCAAAGTTACATCGAAGCAATGGAACCGAAAATCAGCGAGGTGCGGCAGATCGTTGTTGACAACGGCTACGACTGCGACATCGAGATCGACGGCGGTGGCAGCGCGGCGACAATGCCCGGAGCCGCCGCGGCCGGCGCGAACCTATTGGTCTCAGGTAGCGCTCTGTTCCGCTACCCCGAGGGCTTGGCCTATGGGGTTGCCGACCTGAGGGCTAAGGCCGAATCCGCCGATCGATGGTAGGGAGCACCACCCTGCGCAGCGGGACAATTGCCGCTTGTGGATTCCTGGTCGTGCTTGCCTCATGCTCGAGCAGCACGCCTGAATCGGTCGAAGAGGTTGTTGTCGACCCGGCCGCCTTCTGCCAGAATCTCAATTTCGTGGCTGGCCCTGGTGCTCCCCTTGCCCGGTTGGATCTCACTGATCCCGCTTCCGTAGACGCCTCAATGAACGACCTGCGCAGCCTCGAGGCCACCGCTCCTCCGGCCATCGCTGCCGATGTAGTTGTCGTGATTGCCGCCCTCGACGATCTTTTAACAGCTCTAGAGCTCCCCGACAACCGTACTGCTGCTGAGGTTGTGCTGGAGCAAACCGAGACGTTGACGGCCGCCGGTTTATCGGCCCAAGCGCTTGAGGATTTTGCGGCCCAAACTTGTCTTCTTGATCTGGATCCCGTTGTCCGCCCTACGCCCACTCCGGTTACCACAGACGATGTAGCTCCAGCTTAGAAACATGACTAGTACGCTGAGCTTTCTTTCGAAGGGGCTCAATATGGTCAAGTTCATTTCCCGACGACAGCTACTTGCCGGTTCTCTTGGCACAGTGGCTGCTGCGTGCGCAGCCGACCAGATCGCTGACGATGGAGCCGTATCACCAACTCCCACAACGGCGTCTGCTTCACCGACGGTGAGCCCAACTGAGGTACCGACACCAACCCCCGACCCGACCGCCACACCGGAACCTGCCATCGAATTGGCCAGTGACCCGTTTGCGCTGGGCGTAGCGTCAGGTGCCCCGCTCACCGACAGCGTGATCTTGTGGACCCGGTTAGTGCCCGATCCGACAGCCGAAGACGGTGGCATGCCGGACGAACCGGTCACCGTGACATGGGAGTTCATGGATGACGACGCCGGCAAGACCCTACATAGCGTCGAGGTCATGGCGGTCCCCGAAGATGCCCATTCGGTACACATTGAGGTCTCCGACCTGGAACCGGGCACGTGGTATCGGTACCGATTCCATGCTGCGGGGTACACCAGTCCCGTCGGACGCACCCGAACCTTGCCCGAGGGAGACGTAGACCAATTCACTTTCGCGATGGCCTCGTGCCAAGCGATTCAGTTTGGCGAATATGCAGCGTGGCGCGATGTTGCTGAGCAACCCGATCTCGACGCGGTGCTTTTTGGCGGAGACTACATCTACGAGAACATTGCCTTCGATTTGTCCCCCCAACGAGATGAGCACCGAAAGTGGCGCACGCCGCCACCCAGCGACCTGGCCACCTTTCGCCTGCGCTACGCACAAACCAAGTCTGATGTGCATTTGCAGGCTGCTCATGCCGCCGTGCCGTGGTGGATTATGTGGGATGACCATGAGCTCACCGACAATTATTGGCGTGAGGGCGGCGGCATGAACGACTTTGCCGGCGGGCCACTTGAGCCACGACGCGTCGCCGCTTACCAAGCATGGTGGGAACACCAGCCTGTTCGCATGGACAAACCCACCGACGGAAAAGCCATTGCGCACCAGCAGGTGACTATCGGTTCCCTAGCTGACTTGTTGTTGCTCGACACCCGCCAACACGCTGACGTCCCGCCGTGTCGCGACCTGTCCTCCAATGACCTCGGGGTAGCGTGTGCCGAGCGCGACGATCCCGACCGAACACTGCTGGGTGTCGACCAAGAAACATGGCTCGACGGCGCCATCGATGCCGCGTCTTCTGCCTGGACCGTGCTCGCCAGTCCCGTCATGTTCGCTGGCCTTGATGCCCGACACGACAACACAGATGTCGAAGAACCGACGTATTACCTAGAGTCATGGGACGGCTATACCGCCTCACGAATCCGTGTCGCTGACGCGTTACGAGCCAAACCCAGCCCTCTCGTCATCAGTGCCGATTTTCATGCCAGCTTCGTGCTTGATGTCGGACCCGGATTTGATGCCGATCCGGTGTGTGCCGAATTCTTGGCCACGGGAATCTCATCGAACCCGTTCAGTGGCAGTCGCTCAGACCTCAACCCGCACATGCGTCATCATTTGGCCGACAACGGTTACGTCCTGCATTCGGTCAATGCCCAAATGTGGCGCGCCACATTCCGCACAGTCGTTGACATTTGGGATCCCGACTCGGTGGTCGAAACTACGGCTGAGTACACGGTGGATGCCGGCGCCAGGAACGCCGAACCGGTCTAGCTAACTGGATCAGCCGATGTCGCCGCGATGGGCCGGCACGTGATCGATGATCCCGTACTCTTTGGCCTGCTCGGCGGTAAACCAGCGATCGCGGTCGCTGTCTTCTTGGATAGTTTCTGGCGTTTGGCCGGTGTGCTCCGCAATGCGCTGCGCCATGAGGTCTTTGACGTATACCAACTGCTCGGCCTGAATCCGAATATCGGTGGCCTGGCCCTGCACACCAGCGCTGGGCTGATGCATCATGATGCGGGCGTGCGGTAGCGCGTAGCGCTTGCCTGCGGCACCGGCACACAACAAGAACTGGCCCATCGACGCGCCCAGACCCATGCAAATGGTGGCTACGTCTGGCTTAATGAACTGCATAGTGTCGTAAATAGCCATACCCGCAGTGACTGAACCACCAGGTGAGTTGATGTACAACCAGATGTCGGAGTCGGGATCTTCGCCTTCGAGAAACAGCATTTGCGCGGTAATGAAGTTCGCTATTTCGTCATTGACGTCGGTGCCGAGGAAAATGATTCGGTCCTTGAGCAGGGCGTTGTACACCGGGTTCATTTCGGTGGGTGGCAACGACAGCATTGAAGGGGCGGCGGGCGAGGTGAGTGATGACATAGGCATTACAACGCAGGTTAGCGCTCTGTATTCCGCATGCGCTGACCACCCCACATTTGTTGTTCGTGAAATCGCGCCAGCGCGCGGGAAGAAACACACAGCGGGTTGTTCGCGAAACGAGGCTGAGTTGACCGGACGGCTACGAGGTAGCCACCGCAAAGATGGCATTGTCGCCTCGGTTTGGAACCCAAATCTCATCGCCGACGACGAACGGTTGGGTTGGACCGGTCGTAGTGGACGTGTTCATGCCAATCCGGAACTGCTCGACCAGGGTCAATTCACGCAGATTGATGTGCGTGAGAGCCTCAAGAGGGCCATCACTAGCGATCCACATCCCGCCTCCGTCTCCGTCGGCCACTGCTCGGAACGGAATCGAGCCGAGGGATATCTCTGCCAGAGTCTCGCTGGTCGCTAGATCGGCGACCAGCACGGACAGGCCCCCGGTCGGCAACAACACGACCCGATCGCCCTGTGGCACGAGCCTGTTGATGGCGCGGTCGACCGGGATATAGCGTAGTTCACCCAAGGTCTCAGCCTGCGCGCCGATAGCGAAGAGTTCTCCGTGAAGGTTCACAACCCACACCTCGTCACCCGTGGCGCCCCCTGGGACAGCGGTGATCTCGCTCAGTTGTTCGTCGGTCACCGCAATGGCAAGATGGATTGTTTCGCCCAACGTCTCCTCATCGAAAACGGTGACGGTGCCGTCGGTCGAACTTGGTAACCAAGCATGACCAAACGCAAATATGGGCTGGATTGGAAACCGACCCGAATCAAGGGTGTGCACGACTCTTGCTGTCGCTGGGTCGACCACCGACACCTGGGCACCCTGGAAGTCGGTGATCCACAAGTACTCCTCGCCAACGAACATTTCGCCAGCAACCTCCCAGGCGAGCGATTGCACTTCGACACCGGATGCATCGAACGCGACGACACGGTCGTCGAGCTTTGCCCAGACGCGATCATTCAGTGAGGCAAGGGTCGGTTGGGCCAAAAGCCCGTCGAGGAGCGTTTTGGACTCGCCCGTCGCGGGGTCCATCCGAATGAGACTCGCGTCAGCGTCGCCGCCAGAAAAGTTGTCAGCCAGGTTCGAGGTCACCGCCCAAACCGAGCCGAGCGCAAACACCGAATTCTCCACATTGCTGAGGTCGTCGAAGACTCGAACCCGGTTCGCGACGCCGTCGTCGTCACGGCTCACGACAACAACAGCAACAACCGTCAGTGCCACAAGCCCGGCTGCGGCCAGGATACGCACCCGCCGCTTAGCGTTTCCTTGAGGCATCTGAGCCAGCTCCCAATTTCTTGTGGAACCCAAGCTACCACTCCCATAACTGCGGCCGCTCTCGCACCCGGTTCACGAGCAGGTTGACGCGGCGCGACGGCAACGTTGATCTGCGCGACCGCAGCGACGCGTTCGGCGCTGAGGCTTGGTGGGACCCGAAGTGGGCCCAGTGGACGCCACTAAAGCACTGGCCCTCACCAACGCTTCCATTCGACTGGGCAGACCAGTAGGCCCGCGGAAACGAAGCTGTTTCACGAACAACACAGCGTGCGCCAGGCGGGACTTGAACCCGCACATCCTTTCGGACACAAGGACCTAAACCTTGCGCGTCTGCCAATTCCGCCACTGGCGCTTGGCTGTGTCTTCGTTGTTTACGGTAGCTGTTCCAACAGCGACCGGATGGCCTTGCCGCGATGTGAGTAGGTATGTTTTCCGTCGGCG
Source organism: uncultured Acidimicrobiia bacterium (assembly GCA_964196475.1). Classification (GTDB taxonomy): domain Bacteria; phylum Actinomycetota; class Acidimicrobiia; order Acidimicrobiales; family JAHEJN01; genus CAWKZT01. The sequence goes on along the minus strand of CAXMUI010000137.1, from coordinate 11,867 downwards.
GTCATTTGAGCGAACGTCATGCCGTCGCCTTCGTTGGGAACAAAGATGGGGTCATAACCAAATCCGTGGTCACCGCGGGAATGTTCGATGATGATGCCTTCGGTGTCGCCCTGCACAGATATGGATCGTCCGTCGGGCCACATCAACATCACGACCGACGAGAATCGGGCGGTGCGATCAGCCAATGGAACACCGTCAAGCTGACGCAACATATGGGTGACGTTGTCGCCGTAGCTTGCGTCTTCACCGGCGAAACGAGCACTGTGCACGCCTGGAGCGCCGTCGAGTGCGTCGACGAAAAGCCCGGTGTCATCCGCGATTGCGGCTTGACCTGTGTGAGCGACAATGGCCGCTGCCTTCAGCCGTGCGTTGCCAGCCAAAGAGTCCGCATCTTCGATTACTTCGGGAATCTCTTCTGGCCGCGGTAACAACGTGAACGCTCCCGCGAGAATTTGCTGCATGTCGCGCAGTTTGTCAGGATTTGCCGTCGCCGCGACAACTGTGAGGCGTTCGGCCATCAACGTGGCGCAGGCGGGGTGGCAAGCACGGCTTGTTGCATGGCGATGATTTCGCCGATGCCCTTCTCGGCTAGGCCAAGAAGTTCGTCAAGTGGACCGCGACCAAACGTACGGCCTTCCGCTGTGCCCTGGAGTTCGATAAACTCTCCTGATTCGGTCATGACCACATTCATGTCGACTTCAGCGGTGCTGTCTTCGACATAGGGAAGATCGAGGACCGGCACACCGTCGACGATGCCAACAGAAATTGCGGCGCACGCCTCGGTGAGCGGGTTGGCTGCAATCTCGCCGGCTTGAACTAGGCGGGTTACCGCGTCGTGAAGCGCTACGTAGGCGCCACAGATTGAAGCTGTTCGCGTGCCGCCGTCGGCCTGCAGCGCATCGCAGTCCAACACGATCTGGCGTTCGCCAAGGGCTTCCATGTCACATACCGCTCGCAGCGAACGACCAATGAGCCGCTGAATTTCTTGGGTACGGCCCGTCTGCTTGCCACGCGCTGCCTCGCGTCGTACGCGATCTGGGGTCGAGCCGGGGAGCATCGAATACTCGGCGGTGACCCAGCCTTTGCCACTCCCCTTCATCCAACGAGGGACGCCGTCTTCGATTGAGGCGGTGCAGAGGACTTGGGTGCTGCCGAAGGAAACGAGGACCGACCCGGCGGCCATCCCGGTGAAATCGCGTTGGAAGGTGATGGGGCGAAGCTGGTCAGCTTGGCGTCCGTCGGGGCGAGTCATAGGGATTCCTTAGGGGGCAGTTCGGGCGAATCTAGATGTTGAAGCGTGCGCCCACTTGGGCTACCTCAACTAGACCGTCGAAGCTAGCGGAAGCCCGCCCTAGTTGCGCGGCCTCGTCCGTGCCCGGCGCAATGTGGGTGATTACTAGTCGATCGGCACAAGCGGAAACTCGGGCGGCCTCGACTGCAGTGAGGTGTTGAACATTTTCTTCGTCGCGGACGTCCATGGACGCCTCGCATAAGGCAAGGTCGATGGGCTGATCAAACGCATCAAAGCTCCAGTCCGGACCGGTGTCGGCGGAAAACGCCATACTGCGATCGCCTGATGCGATGCGGACTGCGTGGGTGCGAACGTAATGTTGGGTCTGGCTGAACGAAACGTCGAGCGAACCTATCGTGACTCGATCCCTGTTCCGAACTTCGTGCATGTCAAAGGGAAGATCCGCTCGGGGCGAATGCGACAGTTCTCTGATCTTGCTGGCGGCCCCTTTGGTCGTGTACACCGGCATCGTCGTCGATCGATGGACGTGGTACCGCAGCGCATTGGCTACCACCGGAAGCTCTAACCAGTGGTCGGGGTGTTCGTGGGTGATAATAATTGCGTCTAACTCGTCGAGTCCGCAGTGCAATTGCAAGTTGCCAAGCGTCCCCGGTCCGGCATCAAGCCACACCCGGGTTTGACCATCGGCCACCAAATAACCGCTACAGGCTCCCCCTGGTCCCGCGTAGGTGCCAGAACAACCCAGCACGGTGACGGACAAACTCATGACCGGGGCCATTCGTGGGAGTGGGCCGTGGCGAGTTCGGGGCCGAGCAGGCGCCGCCCAAGATCCTCGAACCACGAGATGTCACCCGATGACAAGAACCGATGTTCGGCATCGCTGAGGGTCTCGCGCCGCAGGTCGAGTTGACCGAGTCGATCCTGAATCTCGAAAGCAGTCTCATCGGCCGAAGACACCAAGGTGACGTCGGCGCCCACCACGTCTGCGATGGTGCGCTCTAGGAACGGATAGTGCGTACATCCGAGCAGCAAGGTGTCGACGTCGGCCATGACGATTGGTGCGAGCAGGCGCTCCGTGAGTAACGCGACCTGGCGCCCTGATGTCTCGCCTCGTTCAACAAATTCAACGAGACCAGGACATGCTGCGCTAGCGAGCTTCAGTCCTTCGCCAGCGAACTCGGCGAAGGCAATGTCGTAAGCGCCGGAGTCGATTGCCCCCACGGTGCCTATGACTCCTGTACGCCCCGTTTGGGTTACGTTGACCAGCGCCTTTACGCCGGCATCGATGACGCCGATGACGGGAATCGAAAGACGGGTTTCGAGTTGCTCGAAGGCCGCTGCAGCCGCCGTGTTGCACGCAATGACCAACATCTTGATGTCGTAGGTTTCGACCAGATGATCGGCAATTTCGATGGCAAATTCACGGACATCGACCTGGGACTTTGATCCGTAGGGGTAGCGACCGGTATCGCCGAAATACACAAGATGTTCGTTGGGAAGCAGATCGATAACCGCCCGAGCCACGGTGAGACCACCAAAACCGCTGTCAAACATGCCAATCGGGCGCTCATCCACGTTCGTAATGTAGTTGGCCGGGCCGACCACAACGCGCCGCGCTGCTCCCCGTCATTTCGTAGTGCGCTCTCATGTTGGTGCTCTGGGGAACCACACGCCCTAATCCGAACGTCTTATTTCCAACCAACCGCAAGGGGAAATAATGCGTATGAATCGTTTGACAGCAATGTTGATGGCCGGTCTGGTGCTCTTCAGCGCCTGCGGGGTCAACGGAGACGAGAGCAGCGCCACTTCCTCTGATTCATCAGTATCGGTACCTGCGGAGGAGTCCTCGGCCGAGTTTGCGGACGATTCTGAGGACGTATTCGCCAGTGAGCCAGTGCCCGACGGCGGAAGTGCATTTGACCCAAACATCGCCGAGCGCCAGGTAATCACCACCGGCTGGGTCGAGGTTGAGGTGGACAACGTGACTACCGCGTCGAACCAGGCCATCTCCATGGCAGAAGCAATGGGTGGGGTGTTGACGGGCGAGGAAACCCATTTGGGGCTTTTCTCGTCCTCGACCATCACGCTGCGTCTGCCTCCCGGAAACCTTCGTGCGGTCCTTGACCGGCTGTCCGAACTAGGCGCGGTGCGCAGTCAATCGATTACCACCGACGATGTCACCGAGCGAGTCGTGGACCTTGCATCCAGAGAAGAAACAATGGCTACGAGTGTCGATCGCCTACGCGGCTTTCTTGAGAAAGCGGAGACCGTCACCGACATTGCCCAACTCGAAGGCCAGTTGGCCCAGCGAGAGGCCGACCTCGAATCGCTCCGGGGCACGCTTCGAACAATCGAGGGTCAGGTGGCGATGTCCACTTTGACGATCACTTTCGTGGCTGAAGATTCGGCTCCTGAAATCGACGGGGATGATCCCGACAGCTTTATGGATGTTGTTGGCAAAAGTGCCGATGCATTGGCAGCAACCGGAATGGCAATTGCCTTCGCATTAGGAGCTATCGCTGTATGGGTCCCAGTGGCCCTGGTTCTGTGGCTCCTGTACCGCTGGCTGGGACCGAAGTTGGTCAACCGCAGAGCCAAGAAGCCAACGCCGTCGCCACAACCTCCCGTCCCTCCGGCACCACCAGCATCCGATGCGGCTTCTGCTGACTAGAAGTAGATAACTTCTTTGGCCTGGTCGGCGGCGTCGGTGACGTCGCCGGACCAGGCGTTGGTGGAAAGGTACTTCCAGCCAAAGTCGCTAACGATGAACACGATCACACCTTCGTCGATCTTTTCGGCAACCCGTACTGCGCCTGCTGCCGCAGCGCCAGCGGAAATGCCGGCGAAGATACCTGTCTCGTCGGCCAGGCGGCGGGTGTACTCGATGGACTCTGCGGCCCGAACAATACGTTTGCCATCGAGGAGGTCGTAGCCACCCCATTTCTCAAAAATAGGTGGAATATAGCCATCATCGAGTGACCGAAGTGCCTCGACCTGTTCGCCCGATGGCGGCTCGACCGCGTAGAGCTTGACATCAGGTTTGTTGTGTTTGAGATAGGAGCCGACACCCATCAAGGTGCCGCTTGTCCCCAAACCCGCCACGAAGTGGGTGATGTTGGGAACATCGGCCAGAATCTCAGGCCCGGTGGTGTTGTAGTGGGTCTGAGGGTTGGCGTCGTTGGCGTATTGGTAAAGGAACGCCCATTCGGGATTGTCCGCGGCAATTTCTTGGGCCAAACGGACGGCGCCGTTCGAGCCTTCTCCAGCTGGCGAAGGAATAATCTCGGCCCCGTACACCTCAAGTAGCTGTCGTCGTTCTGGCGATACGTTGCCAGGCAAAACAATCTTGATGGGATAGCCACGCAGCTTGGCAATCATCGCCAACGCTATGCCGGTGTTTCCTGAGGACGGCTCGATGATGGTTTGCCCAGGCATGAGTCGGCCCTGTTCTTCGGCGTCGTCAATCATTGCTAGCGCAATACGGTCTTTGACCGATCCAGCCGGGTTCATGCCTTCGAGTTTGGCGAAAATCTTGACCCGCGGGTTGGGGCTCAGTTGCGATACGTCCACAACTGGCGTGTTGCCAATGAGCTCAGTGATTGATCCATATACAGCCATAAGAGTTCTAACCCTGACCAATTGTTGACTATTCCGATCAGAATTATAGGGGTTTCAATTTCCTACTGCTACTTCGGCTTTGGTTGAGGACTTGATCTAAGGTGCGGGCTCACTACTAATGGAGTTTCCATGTCACTAGAACTTGTCCCGCTTGGCACATTCACCATCAACCTCAAGAAGCCAATGATGGTTCCCGACGGAGCGATGGGCACTCGTCTCATCGTCGAGCTTGACTCGGGCACAATTGTTGGCGACCGCCTGAACGGCGAGATTCATGGAACAGCCGGTGCCGACTGGCTTACGCTGGGTCCTGGTGGCAGTAACGGCACGCTCGACGTCCGACTCACCATCAAAGCCGACAACGGAGCGCTCATCTACATGGAATACGGCGGCAAGATAGACCTCGCCTCGAGCACCGTTATTGCCACCCCCACGTTCCAATGTGGCGATGCCGACTATGCGTGGCTCAACAACGTTCAAGCAATCGCCGAAGGCCATATGGCTGACAATGTGCTCGTCTACGAAGTCTTCGAGGTCACGGTTGTCTAGATGCGCTCGGGCGGGTGCAAATGGTCACCACACCGGTGATTTAGTGCTCTGATCACGCGGTCTTCTCGGTGCCATCCGAGAAGACTGACGGTCGCCGTTGCCAGGGCGAAGCGACGACCCTCGATAGCCTCAAGCCCGCACCACCGGGCAATCAGGATCGACAGGAAGTGGCCGTGGGCGAACACGGCCACGTTGCTATCACCGCAATCTGTCATAGCCATTTCAAGGAAGTTGTCGGCGCGCTCCCCCACGCTCTCGACCGACTCACCATCAAAGATCTCGTGCGTCCAGACCGACCAATCGGGAATTTCCTCGCGGGTCTCCGACGTTCGGATTCCTTCGTATGCGCCGTAGTCCCACTCGACGAGGTTGGAATCAATGTTGGTGACGGGCTCCAAGCCGACTAGCTCGGCAGTTTCGCGGGCCCGCCGAAGTGGGCTGGAGTAGACATGATCGACGGACCAATCGGCCAAGGTGTTCGCGGCCGCCAACGCTTCGCCGCGTCCCTGTTCGGTTAGCGGGATATCGGTTAACCCAGTATGGCGACCGGCGGCCGACCATTCGGTTTGGCCGTGACGGATTACAAGTAGTTGAGATCCCATCGCCTGACTATGCCACAGGCCACGAACCAAGGTGGTCTAGTGACGGAGGAGTTGTGATCTACATTGGAACTGATTCATCGAGGGGTTTGTGATGTCGAGAACAGTAATGATGTGGTTAATCGCCGTGGCGATTGCAGTGGCTATTGCTGCCGCGCTTGTACTTAGCGCGGGCGACGGCGACGGGGACGACGCAGCTAGCGATGTCGACACGCAAGCAACCGCGGATGTCGCCCCAACTCCTCTGCCAGATGATGGAGCCTCATCTTCTACCGCCGAACCCGAACCCACCGCAACCGCCGAACCCGAACCCACGGCGACCGAAGAGCCCGAACCACAACCCCTAATCCCTCAAGATGGTCCTTGGCGAGTCATCAATCAGTCCACCAATTTCTTGTGTGGCGGCACCTCCATCGAGGTCGCCGAAAACGTCGAAGAGGGATCAACCATCACCGTTCTCGACGATGGCGAGAACCTTTTCGTTTCCGATTTCTCCGACGACACCACCGACCTCAATATGCATCGCACTGCAGTGTCGCCAGCATCCGCCAGCTATGCCGGTGACATCACCATCGCAACGCCCGAAGGCACTATCACAAACTCATTCTCGGTGACCTTCAACTCGCCAACACACTTTGATGGAGACGTCGTGGGTACCGTCTCAGGCGGCGGCATCCTTTGCGAAATCGACCGCGGCCTCACCGGCGACTTCAAGGGCTAGGCGCCAAATCGACCCAGAGATCCTTGGTCACGTCATTTATCCGGCAACTGCCTCGACGGGTTCTTCGGTTACCTGGCCGTCGAGAATCTTGTAGCTACGCACCGAAGGGTCAGCTTCCTTGAGCGAAACGATGATGAAATGCCACGAGCCGAACGGGTCGAAGTTCGCTGCATCGGCGATGTCGGTGGGTGACGGATAGTTGGTGGTGTGAGTGTGCGAGTGCATGACACCAACGATCAATAGACCGGCCTCGTCGGCCGCTTTTTCCGTGGCCATGAACTCGGCACCATCGATCTGGTAGATCTGGCTCGAGTGGGCAATGTTCGTGAGTGGGAAAAACTGCACCACCTCACCGCTAGCCATATCGGCCGCAAACATGCCACACGCCTCATAAGGGACGCCGGCAATGGCGTGAGCAACCATTTGGTCGACAACAGGTTTGACAATTACCAGCGGGTTCAACGGCAAATTCGGTTCCTCTGACACAGCAGCGAGGGTACCCTCGCCTGCGTGACGAAGAAGACCAAACCTCCCAAAGCAGTCGATCCAATGGCCAAGGTCATTGTGGCCTCGAATCGTCGCGCCAATCACGAGTACGAGATTCTCGACACCTACGAAGCCGGCCTCGTACTCCAAGGCAGTGAAGTAAAGGCGCTACGCGAGGCCAAAGTGCAAATTGCCGAAAGCTACGCCCGCATACGCAACAACGAACTGTGGCTTCTGTCGTTCCACATATCGCCGTACTCCCATACAGGCGCGCACACAGGGCACGATCCCGACCGCCCGAAAAAACTGCTGCTGCATCGCACGGAAATAGACCGCATTGATGCCCGACTCGACCGCGACCCACTCACGATGGTGGCGCTGCAGGTGTACTTCATCAAGGGCAACGCCAAGGTCGAACTTGCCCTAGCCCGTCGTAAGAATCAGACCGACAAGCGTCAATCGATTGCCGAGAAAGATGCGAAGCGAGAAACGGCCCGGGCCATGAAAGCAGCCAACCGCGTGGGCTACGACGGCTAGTTGACGATCTCGATCTCGGCCAGATCGAACAGACCGAGGGTCACTTCGACATCGACCGTCTGGTCGCCACGTATCACTTCGAACACCACCATTGTTCCTGGTAATTCTAAGCGAATACTCGCCGCCAGATCGCTCATCGAGGCAATGCGGCGTCCGTCCATACCCACGATCAGATCGCCAATCTCAAGCTCACTATCGTCGGCGCCAGTGTCAGGTTGAATTGAAATTATCAATGCACCAGGGTCACCCAGCAATGGATCAGCGCCGTTGATGCCCAAATAACCCGATTCGAGCGTCTCGCCAGCGACAATGCGCCCGGCAACCAGCGCCATGGTCTCACTGGGGATAGCGAACCCGACGCCCACGTTGCCCGTTGAACCGGCGGTTCGGATTGAGGTATTCATACCGATAACTCGACCTTCGCGGTCCACCAGGGCTCCGCCGGAGTTGCCCGGATTGATTGGCGCATCAGTCTGAATCATTCCGACCCGATTAGTGGCACCATTCTCTGCATTCGCCGGAACTCGATTTATGGCCGAAATCACACCGGCAGTCACCGTTTGTTCAAGACCGAACGGACTGCCGATCACGACCGCAAGCTGCCCAACCTCGACCGTCCCCTCCGGGGCCAACACGGCAACACCGAACTCTTCGGTGGCATCGATCTGAATTACGGCAATATCGGTAGAGGTATCGCGACCAACAACAACGCCCGCAACACGCTTGCCACTAGCTAACTGAACCGTTGCTTCGGTTGCTTCGCCGACCACGTGGGCATTGGTCAAGATAAGACCGGACTCGTCATAGATAATGCCGCTGCCTTGTCCGAAATTGGGGACATCGATCAGCACTACGGCCGGAGCCACAACCGCGGCCGCTACTGCGGCCGGCTCGAAACCGTCGGTGAGAACTGGATCCACCGGGCGCAAATTTTCGTCCACCGTTACGCCTGGCGCAACAGCATCACCCGTGACAGGTATTTCAACTGACCCACTATTGGCCTCGGCCGCGTCGGCGGCCGACTGTGCAGCGGACGCCAGGTCCGCATTTGCCTGTCGTTCACCCAAAGCCCATCCGCCGGCAAACGTTGCGGCAAGAAGAGCAAACGTCGTGATAACCCAGGGAACAGTTCGTTGAAAACGTCGCTTAGGCTTCTCGGCGACGGCGACGATTGTCCGCTCCCCCACGCTGCTGGTGGCCACAGCGGAGGGAAGCGGCAACTCGTTATGGCCAGCCAAAGGAGGGGAAGCTGTCCACGAAGGAGACGACAGGGAATCGGGAGACGACGGGGGGGTCGGCTCCTCAGAGGGAAGCCACGAAGAGGACCTGACGACACGCCAGTTTGGGTCATCCTCGCTCGCTTGATCTTCCGCTGAGTGCCTATTATCGCTCACCCGGTTCTCCTGTCATCTGGGGTATGTCATGAAGTTAAACAATCAAACCGAAAATATTCGTAAAGACGACACGACATCATGAAGAACTCTTCGAGGGCTTGATTTATTTCTCCAGATCAAGCACTAATGGCACCGTCGGTGCATCGGCAGCAACAGCCGGTATCCGGATACGGAACGTGGCGCCGTGGTTTAGTTTGCTGTCAAGCACAACCGTCCCCCCGTGCGCTTCCGCAATTTGGCGCACAATGGTAAGACCAAGACCAGAGCGGGACTCCTCGCGGGACTGGCTCTTATTTCCTCGCCAAAAGCGTTGGAAGATTTTCTCCTGATGTTCGAGCGCAATACCTGGACCTTGGTCCTCGACCTCGATGAAGATTAAATTTCCTTGCCGTCCAGCTCGTACGTGAATCACGGTCCCCGCAATCGACACGCGCAGCGCATTGGCCAACAAGTTAGCCACTGCCCGACCAAGGGCGGGCCCATCACCAATGGCCCAAAGATCATTCTCTACGCCGCAGCGGACCGTAACGCCCTGCGCGGCAGCTGGCGTCTCAAACTCTCGCGCCACGCCGCGAACCGCAACACCAACGTTGACGGGATCGGTACGTAACGACAGATTCTCTTGTCGGGCCCAAGTAAGAAGATCATCCACCAAGCGGGTCATACGGAGGGCCGACCGATTGACGATCTCGGCGGTTTCGCGCAGATCGGTCACATCGGCTTGATCATCGGCCAGGGCGACGTCGAGATTGGCGCGCATGATCGCCAGGGGGTTTCGTAACTCGTGCGAAGCCTCATGTATGAAACGTCGTTGTGACTCAAAGGCCACGTCCAGGCGATCGAGCATGTCGTCGAACGTGTCGGCCAAGTCGCGCAACTCGTCATCGGGTCCCTGCAAGCGGATGCGACGAGAAAGGTCCGTCGCCTGAATTTCGCGGGCCACATTCGTGATGCGATCAATAGGCCGCAGTACCCGGCCGGCCACAAACCACCCAACAATCAAACTCACGACAAACAACGTCAACAACGCAAACAACGAATACCGCTCCAACTGATCCAACGCTCGCTGGTTGACCGCCAACTCAAAATCGCTAAGCGTGGCCAACATCTCGGTCCGGGTGAACTGAATTTGGCCAGTAGCGGTCCGAGAGAGCTGACCGAGTGTCCAGGTTTGGGTTACCGGTTGATCCTCCAATGATCGGGACAAACCCAAATAGATGCCCCCGACCACGGCGCTCGCCAAACCGAACAACACCGTCGAGTACAAAACGGTAAGACGGACACGAATCGAGCCCATCCATGTGGGCAGCCACGATGCAATCCGTTTCATGCTGCTAACCAAATCATGATTCGATCAACCGGTATCCCGACCCAATTACGGTCTCGATCGGCGAATGGCCATCCTCGCTGGTGAGTTTGCGTCGCAGCGTACCCACGGTGACTCGAACGGTATTGGTGAAAGGATCCGCATTCTCATCCCAGACGTGATCAAGCAACTCTTCTTGGCTGACCACGACACCCGGTTTGGTCATGAAGTAGCGAAGCAGATTGAGTTCTTTGGTAGTGAGTTCGACGGTTGCGCCAGCTCGTTTTACCACCAGACGAGAGGTGTCGAGGTCGATATCGCCCACCGTCAATGTGGCTCCGGTTGATCCGGCGTCTCGACGCAACAAACTGCGCACCCTCGCCTCCAATTCGACAAAGGCAAACGGCTTGACAAGATAGTCATCGGCACCGGCGTCGAGGCCAGCCACACGATCATCCAGCGAATCGCGCGCCGTTAACATGAGGACACGGGGTGGCTCCTCAACATTGGGATTCTCGCGCAGCCGAGCACACACCTCCAGGCCGTCGACGTCGGGCATCGTGAGGTCCAGCACTATGAGGTCATAGGGAACGATCCACGCCTTCTCGAGGGCATCCTCGCCGCCGTAGGAAACATCGACGGCATAGCCACCGTTGCGAAGACCTCTAGCCACAGCGTCAGCCAGATCGATTTCATCATCAACTACAAGGACACGCACACACCAAAGTTAGTCGTTTCTGACGACCTTTGGCAGCGCGGGCACATCAAGGGCCGATGGCGTAATACGCTGACCGTCAATGAGTGACCTACCTACTCCACCCATGCCACCTCCGCCATCGCCCCCACCGGCGAGTCAGGCCACGCCTCCACCACCTCCGGCGGCACCGCTCGCCAACTCGAGCCCGTATGCCGAACCAGCACCACCGGCCAACGAGATTTCGCCCGACGGCCGGTCCGAGCCACCCTTTACCTCACTTGCGGCGACCAAACCCGTTGGCGCACCACCTCAGGTTTCGCCCGTCGAAGAAGCCATGTTCGAAGTGAAGAAGGTCATCGTCGGTCAGGGACGCATGCTCGAACGGCTCATGGTCGGGGTCTTAGCCCGCGGGCATTGTTTACTCGAGGGTGCTCCTGGTCTCGCAAAAACGCTCGCAATCGAAACTCTGGCTACGGCAACCGGCGGCACATTTGCCCGCATCCAATTCACGCCCGATCTTTTGCCATCTGACATCGTTGGCACCCGCATTTACCGCAGCTCAAGCGAGCAATTTGACACTGAGCTTGGTCCAATCATGGCTAACTTCGTGCTGGCCGACGAAATCAACCGAGCCCCGGCCAAAGTGCAATCTGCGCTGCTTGAGGCCATGGCCGAACACCAGGTGACCATCGGTGGCATTAGCTATCC
>CAXMUI010000136.1:0-7466 GCA_964196475.1 uncultured Acidimicrobiia bacterium | reverse complement strand
CGGATCATTCCGATCTGCGTTCCGTCGCCGTCGAAGATGGCGTACTCGCTGTTGACTTCGAGCAGTTTGGCCTTTTGGTTCACTACCAAGACCAACTGATCAAGCAAGGCTGCTCCAGAGACTGCACCGCCGGCCACGCCTGCTTTGCCCAACTGTTTGGCGATCTTTGCTTCGGACTGCACCCCCTGCACCGTCTTGGCCTCACCTACGGGCTCGTCGGTTGACTGCTTGCCGTGTGATGACACATTGGCGGTCCATGCCGTCCCATCCCAGTAGCGATGTTCGTGCCGACCGAAGGGGTCGGGATACCAGTCGGCGGCGGGAGTGTCTGCGTTGCTCATGACCGCAGGGTACTCCCCCATCGCTAACCCGTCCCGTTCAGGAGTTCACGAACTAATGCTCATCACTAGAGATGCAAAATTCGTTGCCCTCGACATCACCAAGGACCGTCCATCGGATGCCCGCCATTTCATGATCTTGTTCTCGGGTAGCACCCAGACCTACGACTCGGAGCACCTCGGCCTCGTAGTCTTCGGCCACCAAATCGAGGTGAACTCGATTCTTAACTGTCCGACGCTCGGGCACCCTGGCAAAAGCGAGCTGAATACCGCCCGGCCCCGGTGCAAGACGAATGAAATCACCCCAGTCGTCCACGATTTCTGTCACAAATACAGCAGCCCAGAACTGGGCAACCAGTTTCGGATCTTCGCAATCCATGGTGATGTGGCCGATCTTGGGTGCAGTGGTCATAACTTCATAAATAGCACACCGTTCGTTTCATGTTGATTACTTACCGTTGAAACGCGCAGTTGTCGATGAGTCGGCTGGGACCGACTTTCGCGGCAACCAACAGGCGAGCATCCCCTTCGACCTGGTCAATCGTTTGCAACGTGTCGGAGTCGCGCACCGCAACGTAGTCGAGGGTCGCAAGCGACTCAGCCTCGACGACCGCCGACATAGCCGCTTCTATCGCCCCAACCGACCGTTCCCCAGTCTCAAGCAGCGCCACCCCGGCGTCCAGCGCCCTACGCAAACAGGTTGCCGCTTCACGATCGGCGGCTTCGAGATAGGTATTCCGACTGGACATTGCCAACCCATCAACCTCACGAACGATCGGACAACCGACCACTTGGATGTTAAAAGAGAGGTCGCGAACCATGCGGCGAATTACTACCAACTGTTGATAGTCCTTCTCGCCGAAGTAGGCCCGACATGGGCCGACGATGTTGAACATCTTGGCGACCACCGTGGCGACGCCCTCGAAATGTGTAGGCCGAGCGCCACTTTCGAGGCCATCAGATAATTCGCTCACTCGTACCGATGTAACAACCGGCTCGGGATACATCTCGTCGACTGACGGAGCCAACAAAAGCGAGACTCCCGCTTCAGCTGCCAACTCGCTGTCGGCGACAAAATCACGCGGATAGGCAGCCAGGTCTTCAGTAGGAGCAAACTGCAACGGATTCACGAAAATCGTGGCAACAACCACATCGCATTCCGAAACTGCCCGACGAATGAGCGACTGGTGACCGGCGTGCAGAAACCCCATTGTGGGCACAAACCCAATCTTTTGACCCCGTGCTCGCGCCGAGTCGAGAAACGCGCTCGCTTGCGTGATGGTATGCACGGTGTACATGGCAGGTCCTACTCGTGGGGCAGACGGTTAGTGCGCTTGGTTCCACGCGCTAGCCGTTCGGCCTCGCGACGCATGGCATGGTACGTCTCACGTTCATTGTTGGGCAACGCCGCGATATGACGGGCAATGGTGGCATTGTCGCCCCGGGCCGCAGGACCGGTAAGCGCATCGCGACTACCTAACGCGCGAACATTTTCGAGGCTTCCCTCGGCCAGGTCGAGGTAGGCGTCCATCGGCATGTCGATCAACTCGGCGATGCGTTGCACCTGACCCATCAGCGCCACAAGATGATTCGCCGCGATCGTTGCTGCCGCGTGATACAGCGGACGAATTTGATCATCGATCTCGACCAAATGTCCATTGAGCGCTGCGCCGATGTTGAACATCATTTCGTCGCCAGCTACGGCAAACCAGCCGCCCGAAAACAACCGGCGAACACCATCTTCCCCGGGGGGCAGAGCCATCAGCGGATGAAGGGACCCTCGACGAGGATGTGGCGTCAGGGCGCTTAGACCGAGCGATCCGGCAACATGGGCTACAACGGTTTCGGGCTCCGGAATAATCTGTGACGCAATATCGGCAATGCGCGCATCAGGCGTCGTGATGAGGAGGAGATCAACACCCTGAGCCGCCTTCGCTACCGGATCGCCACGATGCACAAGTCCAACCACATCCCAACCCAACGATCCCAACGCGGCGGAAAACGCCATACCCGCTCGTCCGGGACCAATGATGCGTACCGACGGCATTACAAATCGCCCACCAGTCGGACTTCGGTGAGGTCGTAGTCCTCCCACTCAGAACCTGCAAGGTCGGGCGCCACGGCCCCGAGAGGCACCATGACAAAGGCACGCTCGAACATGCGTGGATGGGGCACGACGAGGTCAGATTCGTCGGCGGTCTTGCCGTCTACCCACAAAACATCGACATCGAGGGTGCGTGGACCCCATCGGATTTCGCGCACTCGCTGCGCTTCATGTTCAAGCCTTTGACAAAGGTCGAGAAGTTGCCGGGGTGACCTATCGGTTTCGAGTTGGACAATGAGATTGAGATAATCGTCTTGCTCGGGACCACCCACAGGGTCGGTCTCATACAGAGGGGATTGGCGGACCACATCGGGCATCGCAGCAATCGCATTCCGGAGGTACGCGCGTTTATCGCCGATGTTAGAACCTAAGGCGAGGAACGCCCGCGTCATCGGGTGCGACGAATCCTGACGCCGCACGTATCGAGCGGCTCGGGCACTGGTGGCCGCAGCTTGCGCAGTTCGACCGTTACCGCCTCAGCCCGCTCATATTGGAGGACCGTGTCGGCAATAACGGTAGCTACCCGCTCAATCAACACGAAACGACCGGCCTGCACGACTTCGGTAATACGTTCGCACAGTTCGCCGTAGTTTATGGTGTCACTCAGATCGTCAGAGGAACCGGCGGTTACGAGATCGGCTTCCACGTCAAGGTCGATCATGAACGGTTGTCGACGTTCTTGTTCTTCAGGCAATGCTCCGCATATCGCCATGACCCGAAGGCCGCGAATGCGGATCTGATCAGTCATCGGTACTGACCCAGGGTTCGGGACGTGGTTCGCACAGGCCGACCATAGCGCGGGCGTCGGGTCCCATCTTTCGTTCGAGCATGCGCTCGACAACAGTGACAGCTTCGGTTACCTCGGGGACTAATCGATCCCACACAAGGTAAGCGCATACAAAGCCGGTCATGAGATCGTTGATCTCGTTGCCATGAATAATGATCTGTTCGCCGTGGGTCAGGAGCTTTTTAACGCCGCCGAATACTTCTTCGAGTCGGGGGCCAACATCGTCACCGGTGGCCAAAGGCCAATGGTGAAACGGCATCTTTTGCTCTTCGTAAGCCAAAATGTTGTGGTTCGCATTAAGCAACGAGATGACGTGATCAAAATGATTTTGCTGGAGCCAGATGATTTCTTCTTGGCGCCGGACTCGTCGGTGATTAGTACCAAACCCGCCGGGTCGTTCACAGATTGCGAAGCGATCCTTTAGAATCCAAGTGAAGTTTCGGGGCACGATTCCCAGTGCCCATTTGCCTCGAAGTGGTCTGTCGACCATTGCCTAATCCCCCTGGATCGTCTCGCCGTTGTGTCGCGTCCTGCCATCATGCCGCACGAATCATTAGATAACAGGCAAAACTGCCCTATTTCTTCGCCCTGCCCACAATGTTTGTGGCTCCGACCGTCGCCAGCACATCGTGCACCCGCACGACGTCGCAGCCGACGCTCGCGGCCCAGGTTGCCACCGTCAGCGAGCCTTCGAGTCGGTCGTCAGTATCGGTGGCATTGACACCGTCGGATTGCGCCAGCAAGCGGCCAATGAACATTTTGCGACTTGCCCCGATGAGAACCGGCCAACCCGCCGCCGCCAACGCGGCAATGTTGCGCACCAAGGTCAGGTTGTGGGCCTCGGTTTTGCCGAACCCTAGACCGGGGTCGATCCAGACCCGTGGCGACCCGGCCTCAGTTGCCTCTCGCGCAAGTGCGCCGACGTGGCTGACCACCTCTCCCACAACATCCTCGTAACCAGGATTGTCTTGCATATTTGCCGGAGTGCCGACGGAATGCATCGCCACATAGCCAACGCCCAGTTCGCCAGCCAACTGAGCCAGCGTACCGCCGACGTCGTTAACGATCGTGGCGCCAGCATTTACCGCCGCCACCGCTACTTCGGCCTTGGTCGTGTCAATCGACAGCACGGTATGTGGGGCGAGCGCCTTAACAACGGGCAAGATTCGTTCCAGTTCGGTCGCCACGTCGACGCCATGTGAACCGGGGCGGGTGGACTCACCGCCGACATCCACAATTGCCGCTCCGTCGGCAATCATCTGCTCGCCGTGAGCAATGGCATCGGATGTGGCGAAGTAACGGCCGCCATCGGAGAAGGAATCCGGCGTGACGTTAACGACACCCATGACCTTGCAGCCGGAGATCAGATCCAAAGCAGAGAACATGGTCCGGAGGGTAACGGTGCCAGCACCAACCGGACCGCCAACGAATCGTTACAAAGGAGTAATTCCTGAGAATAATTCGCCCAGTTCTTCGAGGTCCAGCGTTTCATGCTCAATCAACGCGTCGGCCATCATGTCGAGTGTGTCGCGATGAGTGGTGAGCACATCAGCGGCGACAATATGAGCAGCCTCAATAATGCGGCCGATCTCGGCATCAACCTGCTCGGCGATGTCGTCGCCATAGTCACGGTCGTGACCCATGCTCTTGCCGAGGAATACCTCGCCGCTTCGCTGGCCCAACTTCCGTAGGCCAAGCAACTCACTCATGCCGAATTCGGTAACCATGGAGCGGGCCAGATCAGTAGCACGCTCGATGTCGTCGACAGCACCGGTGGTGACCTGATTGAACACCAATTCCTCGGCGGCACGCCCGCCAAGCAACATAGACAGCCGCTGTTCCAGCGCTGATTTGGTATGGAGGAAACGTTCTTGATCGGGCAGTGCCATCGTCCAACCGAGCGCCTTACCTCGAGGGATGATCGTGACCTTGTGCACGCGATCGCACTCCGGCAGGACGTGACCAACAAGGGCGTGACCCGCCTCGTGATAGGCAATGACCCGCTTGTCTTCGTCGCTCATAAGGCGGCTTTTGCGCTCGGGTCCCGCAATCACACGATCAACCGAATTGGCAATATCTGCCGTGGTGATCGACGTCCGGCGTTCGCGAACGGTTAACAGTGCTGCTTCGTTGAGCAGATTCTGCAGATCGGCACCGGTAAAGCCAGGGGTGCGCTGAGCAATGCGTTCTAGGTCAACTCCGCCACCGAGGGGTTTGCCCTTGGCGTGTACTTCAAGAATCTGCTTGCGACCCTTTACATCAGGGGCATCGATCACGATTTGGCGGTCGAATCGCCCGGGGCGCAGTAGGGCTGGATCGAGGATGTCGGACCGGTTCGTCGCGGCGATCAAGATCACGCCGGTAGCAGCGTCGAATCCATCCATCTCGACGAGCAGTTGGTTGAGGGTTTGTTCACGTTCGTCGTGACCACCACCGACGCCGGCGCCGCGGTGACGACCCACAGCATCAATCTCGTCAATGAAAATAATGGCAGGAGCAGTCTCTTTGGCTTGCTTGAACAGATTGCGGACACGACTGGCTCCAATGCCCACATACATCTCAACAAAGTCCGAACCGCTAATGCTGTAGAACGGCACACCCGCCTCGCCGGCTACGGCGCGAGCCAGCAAGGTCTTACCTGTGCCGGGAGGTCCGAAGAGTAAAACGCCTTTGGGAATCGCTGCACCTAGCTCCGCGAAGCGGTTGGGGTCTTCCAGGAAATCTTTGATCTCTCGAAGCTCTTCAACCGCTTCATCGGCACCAGCCACATCAGCAAAGGTGACGGCAGCGGCATCCTTGTCGGGCTGATAGGCAGTTGCCTTTCCGAACTTGCCCATCTTGCCGCCGCCCTGCATCTGCGTGATGAAAAAGCCGAAGGCGCCAATGAGAATGACGAGAGGAAGCATGCTGTAGAGCAACGACTCCCACCGGGGGGTTGATTCGTGATCAACATCGATTTCGATGGCCGGGTCAGCATCGATCAATGACACCACGAGTTCGTCGCCGAAATCCTTGATGTACTCGACCTTATAACGCGTGCCGTCTTGCAGTTCGCCGGTAACGCGACGAGATTTCTCCAAAATTTCAGCGGTAACGACATGGTCTGCTTCGATTTCGGCTTGGAATTGATCGAGGGTCAACTCGTCGCGCGGCTCGTCGCCGGTGAAGACGGTCCAGGCGATCACCGCCACCGCAACAGCGATGACAACGACAAATGGGGCATATTTCTGAAGATTTTTCACAGGATGAACACAATAACGAGAGTAAGCATCATTTCTCGATCGGCAGAAGAAAGTGGTTTTTAACTGTTTGTGATGTCCTATGGTTTCCGGATGGCATATGACATTGAATTTCATTGGGACCCGGTCTGCCCGTTTGCGTGGATTACCTCCCGTTGGATCAACAAAGTGGTCGCACAGAAGGACTATTCGGTCGACTGGCGATTTATCTCACTCCGTATTTTGAACAAGGACAAGGACTACGCCAAGGACTTCCCCGAAGGGTACGAATATGGCCACACCGCTGGCCTGCGTATGTTGCGCGTCGCCGCCGCTATGCGCGCCGATGGCGGGCGAGACCAACTTGGGGCTTTGTATACCGGCTTTGGCGAGAGCATTTTCGACGTTGTGCCCGAAGAGCAAGGCGGCCCGTCCCGCTCTCGGATGGGCACCGATGAACAGATCGAGGCTGTGTTGACCTCACTGGGCATGGATACGGCCTATGCCGACGCCGCTAACGACACCTCGTGGGATGCCGATATTGAAGCCGACACCGAGCATGCGCTTTCCCACACAGGGCGCGATGTCGGTACGCCAATTATTACCTTCAAACCACCAGATGGGCTGTCGTTCTTTGGGCCGGTGATTAGTCGCGTGCCGACCGATGAAGAGGCCGTGCCGCTGTGGGACAGCGTGATCACCTTGGCGACTTTTCCAGGTTTCGCCGAACTCAAGCGCAGTTTGCGTGAGGCGCCTCAACTGGCCGTCTTTGGTCAGGTTGATCCCACCCACCAGGAAGACTGGAAGGGCGGGCACCGCGCCGACGCCAAATAGCGGCCCCTAACCAGAAGCAAAACGCGAACGGCCCCGGAGGCACAGAGCTTCCGGGGCCGTTCGACGTTTGCTGAGCGAGTGACGCTATCTAGCGACCGATGCTCTCATCGATGAACTCGTTGGTGACTACGCTGCTGGCGTCATAGCCATCGGGCAACTCAACTCCATTGCTGTCCATGATTGCT
>CAXMUI010000135.1:0-1830 GCA_964196475.1 uncultured Acidimicrobiia bacterium | reverse complement strand
ACACCGGCGGAGCCGCGGCGGTAAGCGTGTGGCGGTCGCCTGAACACAACCCGTACATTTCGGCTTTGGCGAGCGGGCTTTCGCGCCATGTCTCAGCTGAAGCTGGGCAGATCATGCTGGCGCCCTGCGCATTTGGCGACGCCGACGCCTTGCGGGCGTTGTTCATTGACGCAGGGTTCTCGTCAGTCGACATCGAAGCCGTGACGATCCGTCGAGATCCAACCGATGTGACGCAGGCGATCGCTGGCAACTTGGCATCCCTACCGGTCGCGTCGGAGGTCGATGCGATGGCCTCGGATGAACGGAACGAAATGATCGCGGATATTGCCCGCGAACTGCAGGACTATATTGACGACGGCCAGCTAATTTCGCCCAATAGTTCGAACGTCGCCGTTGCAACCGCCTGACAACGAGAACAGGGTGGAGCGTCGCTGGTCTTCGTGTTGTTTTTGCCGATGGCCAAGACCGTTGCAGGGAATTGCGTTTTACCCAAAGGCGCGAACCAGCAAGGCAATGGCCGAAGCGGCCAGTGAGGCCCGTACTACTTGATCGAAAACGGGCCCGGAAAGACGGTCGCGAAAGCGGGTGCCAAATGGCAACGTAATGACCATCGGAACCACCGCGGTCAAAACCACCCACCCGGGTTCGAAGAGGCGTCCGTCGACGATGAAGACGATCAGCTGAGCAACTCCGCCAAGCAAGAAGATCGAGGTGACCGACAATATGTGGGCCCCGCGGGAGAGGCGAAACGAGTGAACCCAAGTCACCACGACTGGGCCCGAAATCCCCACTGCCCCTTGGAAGATTCCTGCCAAACTTCCTACGATCGGGGTCCACCGTTTTGAGGTGGGTACGTCGATGGCAAAGTCGGGTTTGAGTACCGAATTGATGAGGTAGGCACCCACCGCAGCGGCCAGGCTGGTCAACAGGATTTTGTCGGGAAGCACCGACAGCAAGAGGGTGCCCGCGATCGCTCCGACAGTGCCAAACCCGGCCATGGGCAACAGGTGTCGAGTTTCGGGAAAGTGCTTGACCTCGCGCTGGGCCAAGAACGCATTCGAAAGTGTGGACGGAATGGCCATGGTGATGACGGCGGTCTCGACGTCAATGAAAAGCGCCATTATGGGGATTGCGATGAGCGGAAGACCCATCCCGGTGACGGCCTTGACAAACGAGCCGGCAACAATTGCGGCAACGACGATGGCAATTTCGAGTCCGGACACCCGCAGAGTCTGGCGGTAAGGACCGCAAACTCCAAACCGCAACCAACGCAGAAATAGACCGGCGTTTTGCATTGTCGTCTCCGGTGAAGCGGTGAGGCATGATGGGGGAGTGAACGAACCACTTTGGGCGCCATCAACAGAAGCGATTGCGAACTCTCAGCTGGTCGACTTCTGTCGAGAAGTTGGCATCGGAGGCGGCCCGGAGCTGTCGGGATATGCCGACCTCCACGAGTGGTCGGTAACCCAGCCAGGAAAATTTTGGCAAGCGGTTTGGCAGCAGTGTGGTGTCATCGGTGACATGGGCGAGCAGGCCTATTCGGCGGATGTCGAATCTGGCGCATCACTTACGAGTACCCGGTTCTTTGCTGATGCGCAGCTGAACTTTGCGGAGAATCTTCTGCGTCGCAACGATGACACCCTTGCGGTGATGTTTCGAGGCGAATCGGGCGTAGTCCGAGACCTCACCTGGAACGACTTGCACCAGTTAGTGAGCCAACTACAACAAGCAATGGTCGCTTCGGGCGTACGGTCGGGCGACCGGGTGGCCGCGTGGCTTCCCAATGTGCCCGAAACAATCGCGGTAATGCTGGCCGCCGCTTCGATTGGT
>CAXMUI010000134.1:0-2626 GCA_964196475.1 uncultured Acidimicrobiia bacterium | reverse complement strand
GCGGACACGATCGAGATCACGTTGGCGTTGGCTCACGAGATGCTCGACGTCGCCGGAATCGACATCGACCCCGAGCCGTTCTTGTCCGATGGGTCAGCCATGGAAGTGTTCGAAAAGATGGTCGCCGCTCAGGGTGGCGACTTGTCGGTACCGCTCCCGGTGGCCACCGAACGTCACATCGTTACCGCCGACCGCTCTGGTTACCTAAAGCAACTCGACGCCCGTGGTGTCGGTATCGCCGCATGGCGCCTGGGTGCTGGACGAGCTCGCCAGGAAGACCCGGTCAGTCCCATCGCCGGTGTTGTCTGTCACGCCAAAGAAGGCACCAAGGTCAGTGAAGGCGACCCCATTCTTGAACTGCACCTCGACGATGTTGACCGCTTGCCACGAGCGCTACAAGCGCTGCAGGGGGCTATCGAAATCGGCGACGACCCAGTCGAATCGCCGGAGCTAATTCTTGATCGCGTTGTCTAGTCGCTTGCCAATCAGCACTCATCTACTGTTGCGGTGATGACTACTACTGCCGAACGAGCGCTCCACGTGACGCTGGTTGCGGTGATGATGGCATCGACCTTTCAGTTTTTCGCGATTACGGTCTTGTCGGTAGACATCATCGAAGAGTTCGGCATCTCTCGCGGCGACTTCGGATGGATAGCAGCGGTCAACACTGGCGCTGGTGCTCTGTTGAGCCTGAGCGTGGGTCGACTCACAGACCAAATTGGGGGGCGTCGCGCCGCGACCCTTTGGTTGTTTATTGGCGGAGTGGGGCTGTTGTGGACGGCGATGGCAGCAAACTACTGGACGCTGTTGGGGGCATCGGTTATTGCTGGGGCGCCAGCAGCGGGAGGAAACCCCGCGACGAACAAGCTCATAGGCCAGCACGTACCAATCGCCCGTCGGGGCATCGTGACGGGCTTTAAGCAGTCTGGCGTACAACTCGGAAATTTCTTGGCTGGACTTACGTTGCCAGCGATATCGGCCCTCTTTGGGTGGCGCATTGCGATTGGCATTTATGGGTCAATCATGTTGATCGTGGCGGTAATGGCGGCAATTTGGTTACCTGCGGACCTCGAGGATGAGTCAGTTGTTGTTGCGCCCGAACAGACCCGCCGGGAACCGCTTTTGCCTATCGTTCATCGCATGGCCATCTATGGCCTGCTGATGGGAACGGTCGGGGGCGGAGTCGGCCGGTTTATGCCCCTGTTCGCGCAGGAAGATCTGGGTTTCTCCCAGGGAGTGGCGGGATTGGTCGTCGCCGTATCAGGTTTGCTGGGAATCTCGGCCCGCATCATCTGGGGCCTCCGCGTTGAGCGGGGACTGGATGCTCGCAAGGGGCTTACCTTTATGGCCGTCGGGGCAGCGGCGACGTCTTTGCTTCTTATAGTGGCGTCGTCGTGGGCGAGCTGGCTTATCTGGGCTTGCGCGGCATTGATGGCCTTCACGATCTCGGCCTGGAACGTGGTGGGAATGTTGACCATCATTCGAGAGGTTCCTGGACGCATGACGGGGCGCGCGTCGGGGATGGTGATGCTGGGCTTCTTTGGTGGTGTCAGTATTGGCGCACCAATGACGGGTTGGATTGTGGACACCACCGGCGGCTACACCACCGGATGGTTGATCTTGGCCGGTGTAGCCGTTGCGGCCGCGCTCGTGGCTGCTCCGTTTCGGTCGAAGGTCGATGGCGGTGGTAGTTTCGTGGAGCATGGCTGAAGCATTTGATTCTCATCAGTTTGAAGATGCCGCAGTGTCGGCGGTGGCGGCTTCGGTGTCCGGAGCCGAGCTTGGATCTTTGCGGGCAAGTTTCAACCTCATTCGAGCGGCCAACCTTTTGGTCCAGCGGTTGGAGGCAGAGGTGCATCGTCCCGCGGGGTGGACCATGGCGGGATTCCGGGTCATGTTTTGCGTTTGGGTGGGCGACGATTTGGAGCCGCGCGATATCGCTCGACTGTCGGGCCTTTCTCGGGCGGCAGTCTCCAGTGTGCTCAATACGTTGGAGCGCGATGGGCTTGTAGTGCGAACCCGCGAGTCAACGGATCGACGCTTGGTGACCGTGCGCCTGAGCGCCGACGGTGAGACCCGACTCGTTGCAGCGTATGAAAAGCAGAACTTGGTTGAGCAGGAATTCCTCGCGGGTCTTTCGACTGAATCGATCGAAGACTTTGGTGGTGTGCTTGCCGGGTTGCTGTCTAATAGCAGGTAGTTAAGAATTCGATCATCACAATCTTGACTATCTTGGTTCTTTATGGGTATTCTGTTTTTACTGCGTCAACTCGCGACGCCAGTCCAATCAACAGGGGACCACCACCATGGCAAAAAGGACGACTCTGGCGCAGGAAATGGAATTTCCGCCAGCCACTGAGCAACCCAACGTTTTTCCACTTAGCTGGCATCAAGGCACAGCCAAGATGGAAGAGATTTGGGAGACCAGCCAGCGCGAGGTCTGGGACCCCGCCTTGTTGTCGTGGGACACATTCGATGTCGACTCTTACACGTGGGAAGAGCGCGAAGCCATTGCCTACTGGTGGACCTTGCTTAGTGTCTTCGATGCGTCGGCCCCACCTGTGTTTGCCGGAGCCTTCATTAAGACCTATGAGGACCACGAAGAGGACGCAGTACGCCGCTGCTT
>CAXMUI010000133.1:0-1926 GCA_964196475.1 uncultured Acidimicrobiia bacterium | reverse complement strand
GAGTCGAGAGGCCTGGGCGCGGGTGAGATCGGAACCGTTCTTGTCGATCATTGCTTTGGCTCGCACGACAATGCCCGGTGTACAAAACCCGCACTGCAATGCGCCGTGGGCCGCAAAGGCATCAGCAAAGCGGGTGACCTCGGCGTCGTCGAAACCTTCGATGGTGGTAACCGTTGCGCCAGCCGCTTTTTCCATCGATGTCTGACACGAAACGCGGGCCTTGCCATCAACGAGCACCGTGCAGCAACCGCACTGCCCCGACGGGGCGCAACCATCCTTGGGCGAAATTATGTGCAGTTCATCGCGTAGAGCCGACAGCAGGTGGGGGTGCTGGTCGCCAACCGAGACGGACTCGCCATTGACTATGAATTCAGTACTCATTGCGTAATCTCCGGATGGCGAGAAGTTAATCGGGCGGAATTGGACCTTTACGGTCGACGATCATTCCATAGACATCGGGGCGCCGGTAGCGCTCGAAATCGAACAGGGTTTCTTTGTAATTCTTGCAGAGATCAAGGTCGACGTCAGCCACAATGACCTCGTCGGCATCAGTTTCTGTCTGGGCCATGATCTCGCCCGAGGCGGCGATGATCGCCGATTCGGCCAATCCCAGTACGCCCTCCTCTAGGCCGCCGTGGGCGACACCAACAACGAACATGCCGTTTTGGTAGGCCCCGGACTGCAAACACAGGTGATTGTGAAACCCAGCCAAACGATCCTGCGTGGGGTCCGGCGCATAGTGGATGGGTGTGTTGTACCCAATGAGCACTAGCTCGGCCCCTTGCAGCGACAGGCAACGGTAGGTCTCGGGCCAGCGGCGGTCATTGCAAATGGCCATGCCGACGATGGTGCCGAAGGCTCGGAACACGGGGAATTCGTCGCCGGATTCGAAGTAACGGCGTTCGAGGTGCTGGAACTCGCGCCACGGTTCGTGGTCTTCGTGACCAGGCATGTGCACCTTGCGATATTTGCCCACAATCGAGCCATCGCGTTCGACCAGTATCGACGTGTTGTACCGATGGCCGTCTTCGGTTAGCTCGGCGTAGCCAAGTTGGAACCCGACGCCCAATTTTTTGGCCTCGTCGAACAACCGTTGGGTATCAGGCCCGGGCATTTCGGTTTCGTAGTACCAGTCGAGTTCGGCTTCGTCGTCGAAGAACCAGCGCGGGAAGAACGTCGTAAGGGTTAGCTCGGAAAACACCACCAACTGGGCGCCATCGTCCGCGGCTTGACGCAGCATTGTCACCAAACGTTCGACAACCGAAGCGCGACTTTCGTGGCGACCAATAGGACCCATCTGCGCCGCGGCTACACGTAACATTCGGGTCATGCAATCGTCCTTTGGTCGGCGACCGGTGTTGGGGGACTATTTACGGAACCGCCCAAGCTGCAAGAACTGCGAACTTACGGAGTCGAACCGGCCAACTGGACCAGAACGCTAAGCAGCACGTTAGCGCCTGCCGCTAGGTCGTCCACATCGGTGTACTCCGCTGGGTTATGACTAATCCCGCCGACGCTGGGGGTAAAGATCATTGCTGTGGGGCAAATGCGCGACAGCATCTGGGCATCGTGCCCAGCTCCTGAAGGCATACGGCGAACCGACAACCCGAGGCTCTGCGCCGACGAGGCCACGAGGTTGATTACATCGGGATCGAACGCCACCGGTTCGAAACGGGCCAGCGAACGGACTTCGATCGTGACGCCTTCCAACTCAGCTAACTGTTCCAAGAAGATTCCCAGACGAGCCTCGGCGAGTTGCAAGGTGGCTTCATCAGTGTTGCGAATGTCAACGGTCATGGTTGCCGTTGCCGCTACAACGTTGACGAGATTGGGATGTAAGTCGATCGCTCCGACGGTGCCAACCTGCGGATCACCGAACTCGAGGGCTAACTCACGAACAAAAGTGGCCACTCGTGCGGCGGCATA
>CAXMUI010000132.1:0-2055 GCA_964196475.1 uncultured Acidimicrobiia bacterium | reverse complement strand
ACCGGAAAACTTCCGGCCATGAGCACCGTGGGCACCGCGTTGATACCGGCCCCAATGGCCTCGTTGTGATCGTCAATCACCTGGTTGACGTGGAGGTCTCGGTTGGTGGCGAGTTCGTCGTCGAAGGCGGCAACGTCAATTCCTGTTTCGTCGGCAATAGCGCGGTAGACCGCATCGGCGCTGATGGTCCGATTATCGGTGAAGTAGGCCTTAAGTAGCGATCGGTGATACGAGCCAGCAAGTTCGGGATTGATTGACTCGACGACTTTCCCCGCCACGAGCGCCGGCAGGCTGTGGCTCGGTGCTGGGTTCTCCGAGGCCCACGGGACAAACGATGCCAGGGGTTCCATTTCGGCGGGGCGCAGCCAGGACTGCGTGTATTTAACGAACTTCTCCTGCGTGCGCTCTTCGGGTTGCGGGCGCAGCATGAACGCTTTCCATTCGATCTCGATGGTTTCGCCGAGGCGTTCTTGCAGTTGGTCGAGACGCACGGTCGCGACGTAACACCATGGTCAAAGAAAGTCGGACCACACAGTGAGCTTTACGGGTTCGGTCATGGAACCATTGTGCTCAACTAGCGAGCGCTAAGCCAGCCCATGCGGCGATAATTCCTGCAACGACCGAAATGGCCAGGTACGACGCGGCTTTGAAAAAGCGGTGGCGGGCACCAAGGCTTACGGACTCGTAGGTCAGAGCTGAGAAGGTGGTGAACGAGCCAAGCCCCGCGGCGCCCAGGGACGTTACGACATTGGGTGAAGCGTTGGCGAGTAGACCTAGGACGAACGAACCGACGATGTTGACAAACAATGTTCCGTAGGGGGTCGTGTCATTGTTAAGGCGCTGAATGATCAGGGTCCGGGCGAGCGTTCCTACGATGGCTAGCCCTACGAACAGACCAATCCAGATCATGGCTGTGTGTCCGTCGGGCGTTGTATTGCGAGGGCAATGCCGATGCTCACCGCGATTAGTCCGGTAACCAGCGACAGTGTCAAGAACATCAGTCCAGAGGGTGCATTTCCGTCACGGAGTTGTTGAGCGACGGGCACCGTGATGCCAGAAAATGTGGTGAGCGCGCCACAGAAACCTGTCGTAGCGCCGACAATTCGGGTGGGGGATCGGTGCGGAGCACGAACCAGATGGATCGCAAAGTATCCCAAGAGCAGGCTGCCGACCGTGTTTACTAGCAGAGTTGCCCACGGGAGATCGGTTGATGGGATTAGCTCGAAGATGGCCCAACGACTGAAAGCTCCCGCAATACCGCCGACCGCAATCGCAACGATTTTGTTTGAATCCACCATGGGAGTATGCCAGGCGGGGCAGAGCACCTACCGGAGCCAGCAGAGGCGATTTCTGAGCCAGCCGGATTGGGTTTAGGTTTGTTCTATGGCAATTTCGATTGAGGCGACGGACAAAATCTGCGGAGCGACCGTTCGAGGGGCTGATCTTGCGGCACCACTGACGAAAAATGATCAGTCAGCAATTGGTGATGCCCTGGTGCAGCACAAGGTCTTGGCGTTTCCCGACCAACACTTGACCGACACAGATCTTGAACAGTTTTCGCTTTCGTTTGGCCCCTTTGGCGACGACCCGTTCATCGCGGCGATCGACGGGCATCCCCATGTGATCGCCGTAGAGCGCCGGATAGGCGAGACTGCTCCCTTGTTCGCCGAGAACTGGCACACCGATTGGAGTTTCCAGGCACGGCCTCCGAAGGCCACCTGTCTTTATGGTCTGAAGATTCCGCCCATCGGTGGCGATACGCACTTTGTTGATCAGCAGGCGGCGTTATTGGCAATGCCCGCCGAACTTCGTGAACGCCTCAATGGTCAGACGGCGGTTCACTCAGCCCGAGGTGGCTACGCCCCCGATGGCACCTACGGCACCGATGACCAGGCCACCGATCGAAGTATGGAAATTCGCCCATCGGAAACAGCGCTGGCGACCCAACTCCATGCCATCATCCAGACGCATCCCGAGAGCGGGGTCGAGGCCATTTATGGTTGCGCTGGTTACATCACAGGCTTTGACGGTATGACCGAAGCTGATTCGACGACC
>CAXMUI010000131.1:0-4567 GCA_964196475.1 uncultured Acidimicrobiia bacterium | reverse complement strand
TTGGTGCCTCAGTTCTCGACGAAGTGGGCGCCGAGATGAACTATGTAGAGCGCGACGCGTTGTACGCGGCGGTTGGGTCCGGACATGTTTCCGCCAAATCTCTCGCTGCTCGGGTCGCGAAGGCGTTGCACGAAGATAAACCCGACGAACAAATGGCGCGGGGCATAATTCACCACCGCGAGCGTCGTACCGGGGACGAGAAGCGCGCAGCGGGGGTACACGTGGAGGGCCTCGACGATGTCATGGTCCGTCTATCTCGCTGTTGTACGCCGGTTCCACCCGACGAAATTATGGGGTTCATTACTCGTGGCCGGGGTGTGTCTGTCCACCGCAGCGACTGTGCCAATGCCGTTTCTCTGGCCACCGATCAGGCCAGCCGAGTGCTCGAAGTCGAGTGGGACGGGTCGGGCGGAAGCGGTTTCGTGGCAGCGATTGAGATCAAAGCCATCGACCGCAGTGGCCTATTACGCGATGTCACCGACAAACTTTCTGATCAGCGGGTCAATATCTTGTCGTGCACTACGGTCACCGATGACGATCGGGTTAGTCGGCTGATCTTCGAATTTGAACTTGGCGATTCTGGTCATCTCGATTCGCTCATTTCTGTTGTTAAGGGCATCGACTCCGTGTACGACGCCTACCGAGTAATGCCCGGCAGTGGTCAAGCAATCGAGGTCGGCTAGGTGTATACGAAGCTCACGCCCACCGAGTTCAACAACGACTACGACCTGCACGACTGGCAGTACGTCGGTGGCGTTCTGCAAGCTACATTTCGTGGAAAAACGTACCGGGCGGCGGCTGAATTGATTCTCAAGATTGCCGACGCAGCCGAGAAGGTCGAGCATCACCCTGACATCGATCTGCGTTATCCCGGGTGGGTTCAGGTACGGATCGTAACCCACGAGGTGAGTGCGGTGACCACTCGCGACACCGATCTTGCGGCGACGATCTCGGACTTAGCTTCGCCATTCGTTGGCCCCTAGACCAACCTGCGACGCAAGAGCACGTTCTGTACGCCGGCGAGGTCGGCGGTGAGACAGCGCGAAATCCCTACCAAGCGGCCGAAGGTCTCACGCCAATGCCCTTGGCATCGAGTTTGGTAGCGATAGCCTCTCTGGGTGGCTTCTAAAGAGACATTCCGTGCCCCAAAGGGCACCCGCGACATTTTGCCGCCGCAGTCACTTCGGCAACGGGCACTCACCGATCTTTTCGCCGAGATGGCAGGCCGGTACGGGTTTGGCGAAGTTGTTTCTCCGATGTTTGAGGATCTCGGTGTTTTTCAACGCATTGGTGAGGGCACCGATGTTGTCAAGAAAGAGATGTTTGAGCTGGTCAGTCGCAGTGGCGACACCCAGTTGGCGCTGCGCCCCGAACTAACCGCGTCAGTCTGTCGAGCCTTTGCGCAACACCGGCCGCCTACCCCGTGGAAGGTCTTTTATCAGGGGCCGCAGTTTCGCTACGAACGTCCCCAGGCGGGCCGTTACCGCCAGTTCACCCAGGTAGGGGCCGAGGCGTTGGGATCCGACGATCCATTGCTCGATGTCGAGATCATTGCGCTTGCTAGTCGATTCTTTCAATCCCTTGGCCTTACCCAGGTCCGACTGCTGCTCAACAGCTTGGGCGATCCAGAAGGACGTCCGGCTTACCTGGTGGCGTTGACCGAGTATTTCGAGGCGAACGCCGACAGTCTCTCAATTCAGTCGCAGACCACCCTGCAGACCAATCCACTTCGGGTGCTCGATTCCAAGCGTCCTGAAGATGCTGCGGTCATCAGCGGCGCTCCACTGATGACCGATTTCCTCAGCGACTCGGCCGCCGAACATTTTGCTGCGGTGTGCGCCGGGCTTGATCAGTTGGGTATTGAATATGAGATCGCTCCTCGGCTGGTACGCGGCCTCGATTACTACCTCCGTACGACGTTCGAGTTCGCAGCCGACGCACTTGATGCCGCTCAGAATGCGGTAGGGGGCGGCGGACGCTATGACGGGTTGGTCGAACAACTCGGAGGTCCAGCTACTCCAGGGATTGGATTCGCTCTCGGTGTAGATCGCATCCTTATGGCTTGTGAGGCCGAAGGCGTATTTCCTGGTCCGCAGGCTGCGGCCGACGTATTTCTCGTCGATCTCACCGACGGCACCCAGTCGCTGGCAATGCTCGACGAACTTGCCCGTGGCGGAGTGAGGGTCGATCGTGCCTACGACAACCGCTCAGTGAAGGCACAGTTCAAAGCCGCCGATCGCTCCGAAGCGCCTCTCGCCGTCATCATCGGCGAGGACGAAGTAGCTGCTGGCACCGCTCAAATCAAAGATCTTGTTACTGGCGATCAACGCTCGGTAACCCGTTCCGAACTTCTTGTTGAAATCAGAAAGCTCTGCTCATGACTAACCTTCGTACTGACTACTGCGGATCTCTACGTGCCGCCGATGTTGGCCGCACCGTTTCGGTGTGCGGCTGGGTCGACCGTCGCCGTGCCCACGGCGAACATCTCGCCTTCGTCGATTTGCGTGATCACACTGGCATTATCCAGTGTGTGGTCGATGGCGAGGTCGATGTGCGAGGCGAATACGTATTACGTATTACGGGTGTCGTCCGCGATCGTTTCGAGGGCACGGTAAATGCCGATCTCGATACTGGCGAAGTCGAACTTGGCGATTGTGTAGTCGAGATCCTTTCGGAGTCCGAACCACCACCGTTCCCACTTCACGGCCGCGTCGACGTCGACGAGAATATTCGCCTTCGTCACCGCTATGTCGACCTTCGCACGGCCAAAATGCAAAAGAACTTACGTACCCGTGCCAAGGTCAACAGTGCCGTACGCGGCTCGATGGAACGACAGGGGTTCATCGAAATCGAAACCCCAATGCTCATTGCCTCAACCCCAGAAGGCGCTCGCGACTTCGTGGTGCCCAGTCGTTTGAGCCCGGGTGAGTTCTACGCCCTACCGCAAAGCCCACAGCTGTTCAAACAGATGTGCATGGTTGGTGGCTTCGACCGCTACTACCAGATTGCTCGGTGTCTTCGCGACGAAGACCTGCGAGCCGATCGGCAGTTTGAGTTCATGCAACTTGATGCCGAAATGAGCTTCGTCGGACAAGAAGAAGTGTTCGAATGCATCAGTGAAGCAATTCGCGACATCACCGAAGCCGTCACGGGCGAACGTCCCGGCGACATTGCCCGCATGACCTGGCAAGATGCCCAAGACCGTTACGGCTCCGATAAGCCCGATGTGCGCTTTGGTATGGAACTCACCGAACTCACCGAGGTGTTCATCGAGACCGAGAGCAATGTCTTCAAGGTCGATTGCATCAAAGGAATCAACTACGAGGGCGGCGCCGACGAACTCGGTCGTAACGCCATCGATGCGCTCACCGACAAATGCAAGACCTGGGGAGCCAAAGGCCTGGCCTGGTTCCGCGTTCGTGCTGGCGAAGATGGCGTACCTGCCCTCGAAGGTGCTCTCACCAAGTTCATGACCGACGGCGAGCAAGCTGGGCTTATCGAGCGACTTGGTTGCAAAGATGGCGACCTTGCGCTCGTCATTGCCGACACTCGTCGTGTGGCCAACCATGTGCTCGGTCTCCTGCGCCTCGAACTTGGACGTCCACCGGTGAACGAAGGTGGCCTTCACTTCCTGTGGATCACCGACTTCCCGTTGTTCGAAGCACTCACCGAAGCGGGCGATCCAATTCCTGCTCACCACCCCTTCACCATGCCGCACGCGGACGATATGCACCTGCTCGATCAAGGTGGCGAAGCACTGCTCGACGTCCGCTCCCAGGCCTACGACCTCGTCCTCAACGGCTGGGAACTCGGCTCCGGCTCGGTTCGTATCTATCAGTCCGAGATTCAGAACAAGATCTTCAACATGCTCGGCATTAGCGACGAAGAGGCACAAGCCAAATTCGGGTTCTTGCTAGATGCCTTTAGGTTTGGTGCCCCGCCCCACGCTGGATTCGCCTTCGGTCTCGATCGTATTGTCGCCCTGCTATCAGGCGAAGAGAACATTCGCGAGGTCATAGCGTTCCCCAAGACACAGTCCGGTAGCGATCCGCTCACTAATGCGCCGAGCCCACTCGACGATGGACATCTTGAGGAACTTGGCCTTCGGGTATTGCCCCAAGCCACCTGATCCTTGGCCCACATTGCTATCGGTTGATGGATAGGTCTGTCCCGACGCGGATCCAGTTGATTGGAGGGTGTCGGGGCATATTAGTGCTTGCGTACGTCAGTACTGTTTGTTATGGTTATAGGTACTGAACCGGTTGTTTGTGGTTCCCCTTTGTGGCCTAGGTATGGCCGCCCGTGTTGTTCGCTTACCGCAACCCTTTGTTGGGTGGTAGGCACCGATTTTGGGGGGAGTTTCACGTGTCAGAACAACTACGACAGTTAGCTGACAGTGCGGCTGCTCTTCGTGACATTGATGTGCTCGATATGTCCGGGGCTGAGTTGGAAGAACAGTTGCATGTTTTGGTTTCGGTGGCGCCATTGTTGGCGGCGGCTACTGCTGAGGCGGTGGCGGCGTTTGATGCGTCGATGCAATACGAGGTGTCGGGGTGCCGGACGTCGG
>CAXMUI010000130.1:0-16718 GCA_964196475.1 uncultured Acidimicrobiia bacterium | reverse complement strand
ATTCGAGGCCCCCAACGTGAGGATGTGTCGGCATCAAGAGGAATCACCCGGCCGTTTCGCACCGCACTGAGAATCTCCCAACCGGGGCGAACCGCAACCGTCTCAGCGCTCTCGCCGTATGCGGCATCGGCCAAGAAAATGAAGTCCGGGTCCTGTTCAATAACAAACTCTTGCGACAACTGCGGATAGCCGAAGAACTCGCCGTCGGGATCGACAGCGTCGGCCAGGTTAGTGAGGCCTGCTAGGGCATATATCTGACCGGCGAAGGTCGATGATGTCAACGAATACAAGGTGTTGTCGATCTCGTGAAAGAACGTTCCACCTGCACCTTCCATGGCGGCCCGCTCGGCGAGAACACCAATATCGAGTTGCATTTGGCCAACGAGTTCAGCGGCTTCGCCGATATGGCCCGTTGCTGATCCGAGTTGTTCAATCTGCGCATACGCATCGCCGAGGTCGGTTGCGGGGCCCTGTATCAGCACACCAATGCTGCCGAGGGCGCGCAAGCCGTCTTCAATTCCTCCCGGATCAAACGACATCACTACGAGATCAGGTTCGAATGCAGCAATGGCCTCGACATTTGGGGTAAACGAACTCATGCCCGAACTTGGTGCATGGGCTGGATAGTTGGATTGATCGTCGACAGCTACGACGAGGTCATCGGCGCCGATGGCAAACAAAGTCTCGGTTGCCGTGGGGGACAAAGACACAATGCGTTGCGCATAGGGAACCTCGTCCTGGACAATCTCATCATCTGGCGCAGGTTCATCGAGCACATCAGCGTCCGCGGGTTCGTCAGCGGAGGCTTCGGGTTCGGCGACCTGATCGACCACATCGTCAACAGTAGCGACGGTGTCGTCGTCACTTGAGCTGCATGCGACCGCTAGCAAGGAGCAAACAAAGAGGAGAGCAAAAAGCTTCGTCGGTTTCATGATGGGGTTTCCTTTCGGTCGAGTGTGTGCTCGGCAGACAGGAAACCTGTGCACCAAGCCCTTCCTCGAGGGCTGTGGATACGTCGGGTGATGTGGACGCGACCGGACTCGCCACCCATCAGAAAGCAGGCGGATTACCGTTGCGGGACAGTGCCGGGATTACACCGGACTTCGTTCCACGTCACCGAAATGACGTAAATATGAGTCTAGGGCGTCAGCGACGCCCCGGGTACTTAAGCTTCGACGTCGTCGTAGTACTCGCGACCAAGGTGGTTGATGACGTCTTCGCCCATCATCCAACGGAGGGTGTTTTCGAGCTTGATCTGCTGCTTGAACAGATCGTGCTCGGGACGGAGGCCATCGGCCACCTGCGGGTTCTTGTAGTAGAAGCTGAGCCATTCTTGGATGCCACCAAGCCCAGCGCGCTGTGCCAGGTCGGAGAACAAGACAAGGTCGAGCGCCAATGGCGCCGCAAGAATGGAATCGCGGCACAAGAAGTCGACCTTGAGTTGCATGGGGTAACCCAACCAACCAAATAGATCGATATTGTCCCAGCCCTCTTTGTTGTCGCCACGAGGTGGGTAATAGTTGATGCGCACCTTGTGGTAAACGTTGCCGTAAAGCTCGGGGAACTTCTCGGGATCGAGGATGTCTTCGAGGACACCAAGCTTGGACTCTTCTTTGGTCTTGAAGTTGTCCGGATCGTCGAGAACTTCGCCATCGCGGTTGCCCAAGATGTTGGTTGAGTACCAGCCATTAAGGCCAAGCATCCGGGTGCGAAGCATTGGGCCAAGCACCGTCTTGATGAGGGTCTGCCCGGTCTTGAAGTCCTTGCCAGAAATCGCAACGCCACGTTCGGTTGCGAGTTTGGTGAGCGCAGGGATGTCGACGCAAAGGTTGGGGGCGCCGTTACAGAACGGCACGCCTTCGAGGATGGCAGCGTAGGCGTAGAGCATTGACGGAGCAATATCGTGCTCGTTGGCATCGATGGCGGCCTCGAATGCCTCGATGGTCTGATGATTGTCGCTGACCTCGATGTATACCTCGGTGGAGGCAGCCCAGAGCATGACGAGACGGTCGCACTGATTTTCTTCGCGGAAAGTGTTGATGTCTTCGCGAATCTGGTTGAGCATGGTGCGCTTGTCGATGGTCCCCATGTCGTTATCGGCATCAAGACGCTTGACATACTCGCGGTCGAATGCAGCCTTCATCGGCACTACCGAACGAAGCGCCTCGCTGACTGCTTCGAGGTGCTTGCCCGATTCGAGCACGCCGGCGCGCTGGGCGGCCACGTAGGCATCGTCGGGGAATACATCCCATGCACCAAAGACGCAGTCTTCGAGCTTGGCGATGGGAGCAAATTCGTGAATCTTGGGTGAGTTGTCGTCGGTGCGCTTGCCGAGGCGAATATCGCCCATCAAGGCCAGTGATCCAGTGGGATCGGCCAGCCCGCGCTTAACTAGCTCGACGCCAGCAATAAGTGTGGACGACACGGCGCCAAGGCCAACGGTAAGGATGCCAAGGCGGCCAGTAGCCGGCTGCACAGTCGGTGTAGGTGAAGTCATTCAGACAGCGTATTCAAGTTTGAGCGCTGCCCCGCAAGCAGATAGTAAATGGAGCCTCCTTCGTTCGAGCGGACCCAACAAGGGAAGGGGCTTGCCGGGTGCATCTGGGCATAGGTCCTGACGGGCCTATGCGGAGTTAGTTGCGAGATTTTTCAGGGAGAATTCGTTGAGAAAATTCTGGTTGTATGGTCACAATATGGAACTTGCAGAATTTCAGGGTCTTATGGAAACGCTCTATGGAGACGACGACCGCGAGCGGGGCCTCAGCGCCAGCGTGGCGTGGCTCTGCGAGGAGGTCGGCGAGTTTGCCCAGGCCATCCGCAAAGGCACCCCCGAGCAGCAACTTCATGAACTTGGCGATGTGTTGGCATGGATCTCGTCGCTGGCCAACCAACTCGATCTCTCTTTGGAAGAAGCAGCCGAACGCTACG
Source organism: uncultured Acidimicrobiia bacterium (assembly GCA_964196475.1). Taxonomy (GTDB): domain Bacteria; phylum Actinomycetota; class Acidimicrobiia; order Acidimicrobiales; family JAHEJN01; genus CAWKZT01. Next base: position 13,790 of record CAXMUI010000130.1, on the reverse strand, counting down.
TAACCAATCCGCCGTAGACCCACCTACTCCTGAGCCCAAAACCGGCAAAGTTGCACGGCGTGAGCAGGAGGCTCGATGACCTCCCGCTCACTTGTGCAACAAGTGTCCGGTACTCATATAAGTGTTACTTCTTCTTGGAGTTTGCTACGAGTCCGTAGGCCCCAGCCGCAAGGGTCCCGAGTCCAAGTAGGGCGATGACGATGATTTCGGTGTCATTACCGCTCTGTGTTCCAATGACTATCCCCGTGTCGGCGGCAAGTTCGATCTGGCCATCAGGCGTTTCGGTATCTTCACTCCCGTTGATGACAGAGCCGACCAATTCCGTTTCACCCTCGGGACCGAAATTCTCGACCGATGGTGCGGTGACTTTCTCTTCTGGCACATCAGCGGAACCCGTTGTCTCGGTTGACTCTGGGGTCTCGACTGGTGTGTCTTCAGGCTCGGGGTCGCCTTCACCGGCAGGTTCTTCAGGAGCAGGTTCCTCAGCAACTTCATCGGCAGGTGCAACGACAATTGGGTCGCCCAGCGCAAAGCAGTCGAATTCAACCGACTCGGTAAGCAAGATGCCGACCTGAATTGCACTTACCTGGACGTCTTTTACGTCGTCCTCTTCGAATGACAATGGGATGTAATGATCGCTCAAGGCCGATACTGGCGCACCGGCGACGTACTCGCCATCAACCGTTACTTCGACGAAGAAGGCCTCATTATGGGTATTTTCAACGTGGACGAAAACCTTTGGGTCATCGGAGCAGTTCACCACTACCTCAGCGTCGGGCGAAGGTAGCGGAACCGGCGGAACAAATATGTCGAGATCTAATTCCCAATTGGTTTCGACCTGAGGGATGAGATCACCGAAAGGATTGGAGCCCGCCGCCCCAGCTGGTTGCATCGCTCCCATAGTGAGCAATGCCATCCCAGCGACTGTGGTTCCTGTGATGAACTTGGTGATTTTGTTCTTGCGATTGATAGCCATTGGGCCGTCTCCTTGTTGTTGTTGCAGAGGAGACGGCTAGCCGGTGCAATTCTTACACCCCAGCCGAAAGATTTCTAGGATCGGACATCAGACAATTCGATCGAGGCCCGAGTCGCCGAAGTGGTAGGCCCGCTCGGCGTGCTCGGACTGGTCGAGACCCTCAAGTTCGGATTGTTTACTCACGCGCAAGCCGATCGTGGCATCGAGAACTTTCGCGATTCCGTAAGTGACGACAAAGGAGAACACCGCTACTACGCCAATAGACAGAACCTGATTGCCGAGAAGTCCTACACCACCGCCAAAAAAGAGGCCCTCTTTGAAATCTCCACCCGAAATTGAGCTTGCGTCGGCAAATAGTCCCAGCAGCACGCCCCCCGTAACACCACCGACAAAATGGATTCCGACAACATCGAGCGAATCGTCGTAGCCAAACTTGAACTTAAGCTGAATCGCGAAGTAGCACACAACACCCGCTACTGCTCCGAACGCCAGCGAATGCATACCGCCGACGAATCCGGCGGCCGGGGTTATGGCAACCAGCGCGGCGATGACACCCGATGCTGCACCCAACGTGGTCGCGTGACCATCTCGGAGGTACTCCACGGCAAGCCAGGCAATCATTCCGGCCGCTCCGGCAATAAAGGTATTAAGGAAGGCTTGGGCGGCGACGCCGTCGGCGGCTAAAGCAGAACCGGCGTTAAAGCCGAACCAACCGAACCACAATATGCCTGCGCCCAGCATGACCAACGGAAGATTGTGCGGAGCCATACCTTCTCTGGGCCAACCAATACGAGGCTTCAGCACTATGACGAGAGCCAGAGCGGCCGCACCAGCATTGACATGAATAGCGGTGCCACCCGCAAAATCATGGGCAGGAAGTTCTTTGATCCACCCTTCTGCTCCGTAAACCCAATACACAACCGGTGAATACACCAACAGTGACCAGATCGGCACGAAGACCGCCCAGGCACTGAACTTCATGCGATCGGCCACCGCTCCCGAAATGAGGGCTGGGGTGATCGCGGCAAAGGCCATCAAGAACACGAATACGGCAATGGTTTCGGCGCCCTCGATTCCATCGAGCGCGACATGGTCAAAATTACCGATGACTGGGTTGCTTGACCCACCTGCTGCCAACGAATACCCAATGACGATCCACACCAGCGGAACAATTCCCAGGCAATACACGTTCATGTTAAACATGTTGAGCATGTTCTTCGACCGGGTCATCCCGCCGTAGAACAAAGCTAAGCCGGGCACCATAAAGAGAACGAGTGCGGCGGAAATAAGCACCCACGCGACATCTCCGTGCGACATTCAATGACCCTTTCGAAGTCAGTTACTGTTCACAATGTCGAAAGAGTAGAGCAAGTTTGGCTGGCGTTCTACTTTCACGCCAACATTTGTATAGCGCGCTTAGCTTTCTTCGATCACAATCGACTCGATGACCACTGGCTCACCTGGACCGCCACCTAAGCCACTGTCGTCATCAACGTGAAGGGCCAGGATGGATTCGAGCACATCGAGACCTTCAATAACACGCCCGAACGTCACGTAGGTGCCTTGACCATCCAGGTTGGCAGTCCGCTCTCCAGCAGAGAAGAAGAACTGCGCACTGGCAGAATCGGGGCCGGCACTCCGGGCCATAGTCAGATCGCCTGGCAGGTAAGTAAAGCTCCCGCCCTCGTCTTTGATTTTGTAACCAGGACCCTGGTCCGAAGCGCTGTTGCTGTGTGGGCCGCCCGACTGGATGATGTCGATTGAGGTGTCGGTGCGGAACATGGCGATGTTGTCGTAGTAGCCATAGCGGGACAAGACGACAAAATTATTGGCGGTCTCGGGCGTGCGCTCCGTATCCAATTCGACTCGCACCACACCTTGATTGGTATTGAATACTGCGACGTAGCTGTTGGCAGGATCGATGCACATCGACGGAGCTTGCGAGAAGGTCGTGACGCGCTCAGTGGAATCGTCGGGACACGGGGTTTCGCCGGCAATGGTTAGACCGGCTGGCGGTGGATCAACACGCGCAACCGTTCCAATAGCGGGGAAATCGAAATCGTCGGGAAGATCCGGGAGCTCGTCGGGTGCCACGTCGCTGAGCTGGGCGAGATTGCCAATGGTAGGAGGCTGCGGGATGTCGGCACCGGCGGGAAGATAGGCAATGGTGTAGATGTCGAGATCGGCAACAAACATGATATCGGCCAGATTCTCGGTGAAGATTTCGGGTGCGGCATCCAGAGCATCAAGGGTCCAACGCGCGACCTGCAAAATCGATGTGCTGTCACGACATGAATCGCCAGCCGGAATTTCGTCGCCTGTAGTAGGTACGGCAATCATGTTGTCGCGAAGCTCGAGCCCGGTTGCCACCATAAACGAACCCAGCGTGGCATTTGCTCCGGTGGCGTTGTCGTTAAACGGATGAATATGGATGACACCATCAGCATGGGTATGAATGCCATCGGGGTCGTTGCCGTTGGTTAGGGGTTGGATGAACCCTTCGCCGGTGGCGTCACAAAAGTAGATGCCATAGGGCGAATGCCAATGATCGTCCTCTGTAGGCCCGGCACCGGTCCGAGTGGGGGCGCTGGCACGTGCCACAGCGGGTTCGGCGATATCGGCGACTCCTTCTTCGGGCGCCGCTTCGTCATCGCCAGCGCCGGAGCTACAGGCCGCGGCGATCATAACGAAGGCCAACGTGAGGGCTAGTAGACGCCGCGAGGTGAGACTGTTCATACGGCACTCCCAGTGACGATGTTGCGTTCGATGAGCGCTTCGGCGATTTGAATGGTGTTCAGGGCGGCGCCCTTACGGAGATTGTCGCCCGATAAGAACAACGCGAGTCCGTTTTGGGTGGAATGGTCGGCGCGGATACGGCCAACAAGTGTGTCGTCGATACCAGCTGAAGCGAGAGGTGTTGGAATATCACTCAGCACGACACCGGCTGCCGAACTCAGCAGTTCGGTGGCTCGTTCGGGGCTCAACTTATTGGCAAACTCGGCGTTGATCGACAGGGAGTGCCCTGTGAAGACGGGAACCCGCACACAAATCCCCGAGACCGCCAGGTCGGGAATTTCGAGGATCTTCCGGCTCTCGTTGCGGAGCTTTTGTTCTTCGTCGGTCTCGAGCGAACCGTCGTCGACGTAGTTGCCGCAGACGGGAACGACGTTGTAGGCAATAGTGGCCGGAAACTTGTCGCTGGCGGGAAAGTCGATGGCAGAACCATTGTGCGTAAGCGCTGTTGCCTCGTCGGCGCCCTTGCGGATCTGCTCGTCGAGTTCGGCGACGCCAGCTAGACCGGCGCCTGACGTTGCTTGGTACGTGCTGACAATCAGTCGGGTAAGGCCTGCTTCAAGATGCAATGGTTTGAGAACCGGCATCGCAACCATCGTGGTGCAGTTGGGGTTCGCAACAATGCCCTTGGGAATGTTGTCGAGCGCATGGGCATTGACCTCGGGGACAACCAATGGGACATCGGGGTCCATACGCCAAGCCGAGGAATTATCGATCACAATGGCGCCAGCGGCAGCAACATCTTCGGCGATGGCCTTCGATGTAGCCCCACCTGCGGAGAACAAAGCAATATCGATACCACTGAAGTCGGCTGTAGCCGTGTCCTCGACAGTGATTTCAGTGTCGCCCCACGGCAGCTTCTGACCGGCCGACCGGCTGGATGCGAGGTAACGCATCTGGCTCACGGGAAAATTACGCTCGGCAAGGAGGTGACGCATAACACCACCCACCTGACCGGTGGCTCCAAAGATTGCAATATTCACGTCCAAAACCTTACAAGACCAGCACGCCCTTTAGCCCGCGGTTTATTGGCACATAAAATCGCTGTGCTCACGAGTGGCTGAAGAGAAACGATCGCCACAGCATGCCAGAGCTGGTTAGCAACCGGTCCGGCTAGCCGTCGCTTTCGGCTAGGCCGTAAACATCGTGTAAAACGTTGACCGCTTTGTCGATGTCGGATTCAGCGACCACGCAGCTGACCCTAATTGGTGAGGTGGAGATCATCTCAATGTTGATGTTGTTGGCAGCCAGCGTCTCGAACATCGTGGCTGCTACACCAGGGTTCGATTTCATACCGGCACCTACCACCGATACTCGGGCAACTGATGAATCGGCCTTAACGCTGGCGGCGCCGACATCGGCCTGGAACTGTTCGCACGTACTCGTGGCAATGTCTAAATCTTCGTGCGGCACTGTGAAGGAGATGTCAGTTATGCCTTCGTCAGATGTGTTCTGCACAATCATGTCGACGTTGGCTTCGGCATTAGCCAGTGCGCGGAACAAACGCGCCGCTATTCCGGGTTCGTCAGCCACACCCGAGACGGTGATCTTGGCCTCCGATGAGTCGGGCACCACAGCCTTGACGATTGCTTGTTCCATAATTTCGTCCTCCGGGACAACGAGCGTGCCATCGCCCCAGGTAAAAGCCGACCGAACATGCAAACGCACGCCGAATCGACTGGCTACTTCAACGGCTCGCATAACGGGCTTCGGGCAGCCCACGGCAGTCATTTCCAACATTTCCGCAAAAGAGATACGCTCCATCTTGCGAGCGCTTCCGACCATACGCGGATCGGTGGTATACACGCCGGTGACATCGGTATAGAGCTCACAAAGATCGGCATTGAGCGCCTTGGCGATGGCAACGGCCGTGGTATCACTGCCTCCACGCCCGAGGAAAGTGACATCGCTATCGGTGGAGACGCCCTGGGCGCCAGCCAACACAACAACCCGCCCCGCATCGAGCGATGCCTGGACGCGGGTGGGGTTGATTTCGAGAATTTTCGCCTTGCGATGATTGGTATCGGTGATGAACCCCGCTTGCGAACCCGTAAAACTGTCGGCCGGTATACCAATGTCGTGCAAAGCCATACACACCAACGCGATCGACTTACGTTCACCGGCAGTAATGAGCATGTCCATCTCACGACCAGGGTGGGTACTGGAGACTTCGTTGGCGAGTCGTAACAGTTCGTCCGTCTCTTTACCCATGGCCGAAGCCACGACAACAACCTGGTCGCCGCGGCGTAGTGCACGCTTGACAGACTGGGCAACCTCGCGGATGCGGTCGGCGTTCGCAACGGATGTACCGCCAAATTTTTGGACAACAAGCCCCATAGACCAATAACGGTAACTGTCCCCCGTGCTATCGGCACAGGAATTCGTTACCGTTGCTGCGATGGCTAATGAGAAACGCGCTCGCCAAAAGGCAGCCAAAGAAACGAAGTCAACCACTGAAGCTCGGCGTCAAGCCGCGCAGGAGGTTCGTGTTCGCAAAAAGCGCAACCAGGCTTTCAGTCGATTTGGGTGGATCCTCGGGGCGGTTGTTGGTTCTTTCGTGCTCGTTTACCTGCTGTTGGGCAATGGTGAAGACAGCGTGAATACCATCCAGGCCGATGTCAACTACGTCACGTTTATTAACTCGGACTTCGGCGACGGCGAATGTGCCACGGCCAATACCGGTACTACGTCATTCGACAGCGCTCCCCAGCTTTGCATCCAATCGGGCGAAGCCCTCCAGGCCACCTTCACCACAAGCGAGGGTGTCATCATCGTCGATCTCAACACGGCCGGCACTGTTGGCACCACGAACAACTTCGTCAATCTCACCCGCAGCGGCTACTACGACGGGCTCGAAGTCTTCCGAACCGACCCTCTTGCTGGGCTTATCGAGTCTGGTGCTCAGACGAATGACGCCGATGATCCCGGCCCGGGCTACACCATTCCTGATGAAGCATCGGGTTTCGTCTACGGCGCTGGCCAACTGGTCATGTCTCGTGGCGCCGAAGATGACAGCGCTGGTAGTCGCTACTTCTTTACCGTGACCGACAAGTCCGACGCACTCGACACACAGGGTGACTTCGTGGTGTTCGGTACCGTAACTTCTGGCCTAGATGTACTGGAATCGATCCTCGCCCTACACGAACCTGTTCAAGGTTCACTCACCGGCGGGCAACCCAGCCGTACAGTGACCATCGACTCCGTTACTATCGCCGACAATTAGCCAACGCCGAAACTCGTTGGCATCTCACCGTCGGGCATTTTCGGGCTAGGAATTGCCACACCGATTGCTACCGAAGTCAGTGGCCAAGCGCGGGGCAACTCTTTGCGCTCAACTTCGATGACGCTAAGTCCGGCACGCCACAGCGCTATACGAAATCCGGTGTGGAGTCGTAACTGTGCAGAGATTCGCGTGGCTATCCGACCAAATCGTTGCACCCGACCGGTGATTCCATTGGTTCGCGTTGGTTCAATAAACAGCAACCGACCATCGGGGGCCACGAGTCGAGCCAGTTCGCTAGCGAGATCCGACAAGGACCCTTCTACGGTGGACCGCAGCACAGAAATGACCGTGTCGTAGGTGCCTTCGGCCCCGTCGAGGGAGTCGGGGTGATGTTGATAAGAAACGACCGAAGAGAGTGCGGACTCGACACTCACGGGGGATACATCGAGCACCCGCCCATGAGCTTGGACAAAAAGCTCCCCGGCTTCAGAACGAAAAGCTGAACGAGCCGCGCGGGTCAGATCGGGAAATCCAGGAATTGGCGAAGCCATCGCTGTGACCATACCTCTTCCCCCAACGGCTATCCCCCGACATGCCCGTAGGATTTTCCCATGCCGATCATTCCTCCGCCGTCGACGTGGATGTTCCCATCCGTCTCAACGGCCGATGAGGATGGCGTGGTTGGAGTCGGGGCTGATCTGGATCCAGGAACGGTGCTGGGCGCCTATTGCCGTGGGTTGTTCCCGATGCCGGTGGCTCACGACAACGTTATTGCGTGGTGGTCACCCGACCCGCGTGGGGTGATCGAGTTGGCTGACCTGCGAGTCACTCGTTCGATGCGCCAAGCGGCGAAACGATTTGAAGTTCGAGTCGACACCTCGTTCGAGACGGTTATCGAGCAATGCCGTAACCAGACCCGTCCGGGCGGCTGGATTTCTGATGACATCGTGGCCAGCTACATCCGACTGCACCAGATGGGCTGGGCCCACAGCATCGAGACCTGGCAGAACGGCAAACTCGTTGGCGGACTGTATGGGATTGCCATTGGCGGCCTGTTTGCCGGTGAGTCAATGTTTCACACCGTGACTGACGCCAGCAAAGTAGCCCTCATGCATCTGGCCAATGTGATCAACGACGGCCGAGACCGTCTGATCGACACCCAATGGTTCACCGAACACCTTGGCACTCTCGGCGCTACGGAAATTACCCGTCCGGCATACCTCGACCGACTGCAAGCCGTGCTTCAGACACCATTGCCGAGCCAGTGGGATACATGACCTATTCTCAACGCATGGGCTATTTGTCCTACTTCGCTTTATATCCGAAATGAGTGACCGATGGGTTTCGTGATGAAACATCTTGGCGCACTAACTCTGGCTCTTGGCATAGTCGGTCTTGGCATTGGCATTCTTGCTTTGGCCATCGACGTGGCTTGGCTTGGTGCCGTCGCTGGCGCCGCGGCCTTAGTCGCGGGTCTGCTGGCCCTCCGGATTAGCAAACAAGTCCGCCGCCATACCACTGATGCGACGGCACTTCGTGACCAGCTGGACCAACTCGAACAGACCGCAGCAAACCAGATTCAAGCTCGTATTTCCGCCGAATCCGATGCTGCGGTCGCCGACATACGTGCTCGCAAGGCCGAATTAGGCACCAACATGTTGGCTGACCGACTCAAGGTGCTCCGCACTCGCCGGGCCGACACTGTCCGAGACATTACCGACCCACTCACTGGTCTCTACGGCGAAGAGTTCTTTACCGCTACGGTCGACAGCCGAGTAGCCGCCGCTCGTCGACACTTACGCCCGGTCAGCGTCACCATAATCGAAGCTATGGAAGGCGTCGGTTCAAATACGCCTCACCCGGCTGACCCGGTAACGGTTGCCAACGTGTTGCTCGAGACCATTCGTGAGTCCGACACTGCTTATCGTTTGATAGACGGCCGATTCGCGTTGATCTTGGACGACACACCTGAGAATGGAGCGATCTGGACCATCGAACGCTTCCGCCGTCTTATTATTAAGGAGCTTCCTGGACTTACCGTTTGGGCGGGTGTGGCTGGTTACCCAGCCCATGCATTTGATGCCGACACCGTGGTCCGTCTCGCCGAGGAAGCATTGCACGCCGCCCATGACTGGGGCCGCGACCGCATCGAAGTAGCACCTACGCCGTAGCACACCGGCCGCCAGCTACCAGCTGCCGCCTCCACCACCACCACCACCACCACCGGCGCCTCCGCCGCTGAACCCACTACCACTTGACGAGGGAGCAGTCGCAGAGCTCGACACCGAACTGGCAAAGTGTGCGGCGCCGCCGATGAAGAAGATGTCGGTGGCGTAGCGATTGCCAAACTCAGCATTGCCCTTGGCCGTTTGCTCGATTGCCTTGGTCCATGCCGAGGTCTCATCGAGCGCAATAGCCCAAGCGGTGTACTGACGAAGTAACCCCATTTCGGCCGCGGCTTCAATGTGGTGAGCATCACTGTCGTGTAGAAATTTGCGGAACGATTCAATCCGTAACCACAACGCACTGCCTTCGACCGTGCGCACTCGCAACTCGCGTGCCGATGCGAGCGCTCCGAAACCAAATCCAGCCGCCAATGCTCCAACCGCGACGGGGACGATCCATGGACCGCTGGTCCAGTTACCGATAGCTGAAGCCACGACGGCTGCGCCAATGCCGAGAATCATGATCACAATGGCAATCGATTGCATACGCCGCTTCGTCTTATCGCCATCAGGATTCCAAAGCGAGCTGGATCGGTACCAGTCCTGGAGGTCGCTGATAAGGCCATCGGAGCCTGTCTTGAAGGTGCTGTCATAGCTTCCAAGATTGACTTCGTCGCGGCTACCGAACATGCGACTGAGCACCCGCTCGACAGGCTCACTTGCCGCGGTTGGGCCACGTCGCAAGATGGGGTCGTCTTTCTTTGTCGTTCCGGTATCAAGCACGACCTCCTTGCGAAGCGCTGCCTCTAGCAGCCAGGCCGACGTGACTCGCTGGGGCACATCTTCTTCAATGATGATTGCGCCAGTGACCGCACTAATTTCCGATGGAGGGGTGAACTCGATGGTCGTGAGGTCGTACATCTCATGCTCGGTTAGCCGTTGCATGGCCATACCCGGCAATGGATAGGCAGCGGCAGCAGCGGCACCCGCCACTACTTCTTCACGCCCGGCTCGACGAACCCAACGAGCGCCAAAGGTGATGGTGCTCAATGAGGCCAGGAGAGCAGCGACACCTGGCAACAGAAATCCGTGCCCCGGATCGTTAACTGGGCCCGATGGACCTGCCGGTAGCGCTGGGGTTACTGGCAGCGCTTCACCGAGGTTGGTGAAGATTGTGACCGCTTCGCCTGCTGCAAGTTTGTCGACGGTAATCATCAAGTGACCGGCACCAACTTGGCTGATCTCGCAGGCATCAGTCGAACCGGCGGTTCCTTGTTGGCAAACGAATTCGGTAAATTCGCGGTCGGCCACAATATGCGCTTCGGTGTGTTGGATAGGCACGGTCCAATCGGTGCCGACAACGTTGAAGTCAAATGTGTCGCCGATGACGATCTGTTTGAGCGAGTAGTCGATGGTGTAGCGATGGCGACCATTGATTGTTCGATCAGGGTCGCCGATTTTGATCTGGGTGCTTCCGAATTGTTCAGCCAGGGTGAACTGATCCGGCGCGGTCGATGAGGACACGGCTATTGGTGCGCTTGGGTCGAGACCGGGAACATCACGAAAGATGCCGTGTTTCGACGGCGAGCCAAAGTCATAGTCGATGACTTCGTGAATCTGGGCAGAGTCGCCACTAACGGTCACTCCAACCCAGTTTTCGGCGATCCGCTCTTGGTCCACCACTATGGCGGCCATGCCAGCCGCGACACCTAAGATCACGCAAAGCACAATGGCAACGGCGATCTGCCCCAAGCGTCGCCGCGAAAGTCGATTACTCATCTGCGTTCACCTTGTTCACCATGGTTAGCGCTGGCGGTTCCACCAGCGGCCGGAGAAACGCCATTGGATTCCTTCGTTGGGATCCACTGTTGTTGCCTCAGATGGCCAGAGTTCGCTGTAAGCCTTGAGAATCGCCGTGAGTTCATCTGCGGTTGGCGGGGGGTTGATAGTTACGTCGGCGGGGTCTACCGCAGCGGTTGGCATGTGGACAGTGTGCTACAGCGGGACGTTGCCGTGCTTGCGCTGCGGCGTCTCGGAGTGTTTGGTGCGGAGAACTCGGAACGCCGCTATAACTTTGCGGCGGGTTTCGGCCGGGTCGATTACGTCATCGATGAAGCCCTGTTCGGCTGCGACGTACGGGTTGGAGAACTTGGCGGTGTACTCGGCGATGAGTTCGGCCTTTCTGGCGACGGGATCGGCAGCTGATTGGATTTCGCGACGATTGAGAATCTCGACCGCGCCCTGTGGTCCCATTACGGCTAGCTCGGCTGATGGCCAGGCGTAGGCGATGTCGCAACCCACGCCTTTGGAATCCATGACCACGTAGGCACCGCCATAGGCCTTGCGGGTAGTGACTTGAACACGAGGCACCGAAGCTTCGCAGTAGGCGTACAACAACTTGGCGCCGTGGCGGATAATGCCGCCGTGTTCTTGATCGACACCCGGCAAGAAACCGGGCACGTCAACCAGTGTGAACAGCGGAATGTTGAACGCATCGCAGGTACGGACGAAGCGAGCGGCCTTCTCGGCAGACTCGATATCGAGCACACCCGCGAGCACGAGGGGTTGGTTGCCGACCACACCAACGACGTGGCCATCGAGGCGAGAAAACCCGCACACAATGCTGGGAGCCCAACTGGGGAAGTATTCGAAGAACTCGCCGTTGTCGACGACAGATTTTATGACGTCGCGCATGTCGTAGGGCTGATTGGATGTTGCGGGAAGAACATCGTTGAGTTCGGGGCAAAGGCGTTCGGGATCGTCGGTCGTTTCGATGGCCGGCGGCGCTTCGACATTGTTGGAAGGCAGGAAGGAAAGCAGCACCTTGACGTCGTCGAGAACCTCTTTTTCGCTGGCTCCGGTGAACGTGGCGACGCCCGACTTGCTCGCGTGGCTTCCTGCGCCACCCAACTCTTCGAGCGTGACCTCTTCGCCGGTAACCGCCTTGACCACATCGGGGCCAGTGATGAACATATGGGAGTGTTCGCGCACCATGAAGATGAAGTCGGTCATGGCCGGGCTATAAACCGCGCCACCCGCACAAGGGCCGAGCACCACGCTGATCTGCGGAATAACCCCTGAGGACTGCACATTTCGATAAAAAATGCCACCGTAGCTATCAAGACTGGCCACACCCTCCTGGATACGGGCACCGGCACCATCGTTTAGACCAATCATCGGCGCACCGACGGACAAGGCGAGGTCCATGACCTTCTGGATCTTGCTAGCAAACATTTCGCCGAGGGCACCACCGAAGACCGTGAAGTCCTGCGAGAACAAAAACACCTTGCGACCATCGACAGTTCCCCAACCAGTGACTACACCGTCGGTGTACGGGCGACCAGGGAGTCCAGCTTCGGTAGCACGGTGGCGGGTGAGTTGATCGATCTCGTGGAAGGAACCCGGATCAAGCAAATAGTCGATGCGTTCGCGAGCGAGCATCTTGCCCTTGTCGTGTTGACGTTGCACCGACCGTTCGGAGCCCGCGTGAATTGCTTCTTCCTTGCGAGCATGAAGATCGGCAAGCTGTGCCGTCAGAGGATTTTCAGACATGAAGTAAAGCTATTCCGTGGTAGTCAAAATCAACAAGGGAGCCAGCGGCATGGTAGTTCGACCACCCTGACCGTACTGCACCAACACCGGTACAAATGTTTCGACCCCAACGGCTGTGATCGGTTACCTTCGTTCGCTATGAAACGTGTTTGTGTTTTTTGTGGATCCAATAATGGCACCGTGCCCGGGCATACCGACCTGGCGATTGAACTAGGCCAACTGCTCGCCCAACAAGGTATCGAGTTGGTTTATGGCGGCGGCGAGGTTGGCCTCATGGGCACCATTGCGGCAACCACTATGGCAGCGGGAGGCAAGGTCATTGGCGTCATTCCCCAAGGCCTGTTCTCTACCGAGATCCCCAATGAAGCCATCACCGAATTGCACAAAGTTCCCGACATGCATGCCCGCAAATCACTCATGTACACGCTGAGCGACGGCTTTATTGCGCTACCGGGCGGGCTCGGGACCCTCGAAGAAGTGTTCGAGGCTGCCACCTGGACGCAAATCAAACTTCATGATCGTCCCAAACGCGTGGTGCTACTCGATCGCGATGGCTTCTGGGATCAGATGACCAGCTTCCTCGACTCCGTAGTCGATGCGGGGTTCATTCGTGCGGGCAACCGCGACATCATCCATCACGCCAACACGCCAAGTGATGCGCTTCAGTTGCTCACCGAAGTAAACGAAGTCGAAGGCATCACCAGCCTTAGTTAGCTCTATTTCTTGCTCTTCGCCGCCGAGGCGCTCATCGCTGGACGGCCGAGGACACGGCCGTCACTTCAGCAAGTCTTGTTCGATCCTCTATCGGTAGGGTCCGAACATGGCTCGGAGGTCTGCTGCTAATAACTCTGGCTCTTCCCAGGCGGGAAAATGGCCACCGCGGTCATGGTCAGACCAAAACACGACGTTTGGATAGCGCCCGGCTTCGCACCACCGCTTGCTGGCCTTGAAAATTTCGTTCGGAAAGGCACTGACCCCGACTGGCACCTTCACGGGATCTTGGCCATGATCACGAAAACTCTCGGCGTAGAGGCGGCCTGATGAAGCCCCTGCATTGGTAAGCCAATAGAACATGACCGTG
>CAXMUI010000129.1:0-9767 GCA_964196475.1 uncultured Acidimicrobiia bacterium | reverse complement strand
GATCTCACCGTTGCGCTTACGGGCATAAATACAGTGCTCAGCTACGGCACCGACGCTTGGCCGAATGTCGCCACGTTCGTGCGCATCTATTACACGGGCCAGTGATGCTGAAGGCCGCTCAACGTCGAAGCAAAATCGTTTATCGGGAAGCACGAGTCCGAGTCGTCCTGACGGGGTGAGAACTGCGCCGAAGTCATTGAGGAATTGCACCAGATCAGGGGTGTGTTCGCCTACGTGAGCTGCAATGGCCCAATCGAATACAGCGGTCCCCACGAGATCAGGCAGCGACTCTCCGGCCCAGACGTGGTCCACGTCTTCGATGATGTCGAGGTCAACGTCGGTGTCTTTGTATTTTTCGCGCAGCGCTGTGTGATCAAGGTGATCCACAATGGTGACATCGAAGCCGGAGCGGCGAGGGGCCATCGGCCGAAGACTCGGCCCAACCTCGAGCACTTTGCCGGGCAGGAAACTGTCAGTGAGTGATCCGCCGCCGAAGAGTGCGTTAAGTCGCGCTTTTCGTTGTTCTTCCGCAGATGGCGGGACGGGCGGAGCGGGGGATCGTGATGGTCGGAGGAGTTGGATGACCGCGTCCGGGATAACTCGGCGAATCGCGCGTTTCCACATGGTGCTAAGCCTAGCTACGCCTGACTGATGGCTAGTGCTTCGACGGTGTGGCGGCTCATGGTGGTTTCATTGTTCGACGATTGCTGGACTGTAGAATGATGACCGATATGGGATGAAATGTGGCCCGTAGTTACCGGGGGTGCAAAGATGGATGAGCCGTAATTATCCATTCACTCAGGAGACCTCATGCGTCTTTCTACCCTCCGTATTGCTGATGGCACCCGTGCCGCTCGTGTCGATGGAGACACCTTGGTTTTGCTGGACTACCCCGACGTCAAGGCGTTACTTGAAGCCGGTGATCTTGAAGCGGCCGCTACAGCTACAGGCAAAACGGTGGCGCTGTTCGACGCTGACTTTGCCCCGCTGATTCCGAAGCCAGACAAGACTATTTGTGTAGGGCTGAACTACGCCGATCACATCAACGAAACCGGGCGCGATAAGCCCGAGGCCCCAACTTATTTTGCCAAATACGCCCGGGCGCTGATCGGCGCTTTTGACAACATCGTGTTGCCGGATCCATCAGTGTCGGAGTCGGTTGACTGGGAGGCCGAACTGACCGTTGTGGTCGGCAAGACACTGCGCAATGCTTCGCCCGAAGAAGCCCTAGCCGCAGTGGCGGGGTACACAATCATGAGCGATATTTCTGTGCGTGATTGGCAGATGCGTACTAGTCAGTTCTTATCAGGAAAGACCTTTGAGGGCATGACTCCGGTTGGGCCATGGATGGTTACCGCAGACAAGTTGGGCGATGGATCAGGTTTGGCAATCCGCACTGAGGTCAACGGCGTAGCCAAGCAGGATTCCAATACAGATCATTTGGTGTTCAACACCGCGACGATTCTTTCCGATCTCAGCACCATCATGACTTTGGATGTGGGTGACATTGTGGCCACGGGAACTCCTGGTGGTGTTGGCCGTGCTCGCAAACCACCCGAGTTCTTGTCGGACGGTGACGAGTTGGTCACCACCATCGACGGCATCGGCCACTGCAAGAACAAAGTCGTCGCCCGCTAGCAAACCCACCCCATCCCTTTCCCCGACATGAACTGGTAGGCGTGGGTGGGGGCCATGGCCCCCACCCACGCCTACCAGTTCATTCAACCTTGGTTGAATTTGACTAGGGATCGACTGGTAGCGAACATAAAGATTCCGCCAATGATCGACAGCACAGCCGGGAGGTACCAAGCAACGCCGAACCCCCACTGGTCAACCATCGCGCCGAACAAGAAGGGAGATATTAGCGCGCCGATTGCTACCCCGGTTTGGACAATGGCTGATGCCACGCCGGGGGCCTCAGGGTGCTGTTCGATAATGCCAAGTAAGAAGATTCCGGGGAATGACCACCCGATACCGAATATCAAAGCGGTGCCGATGATCATGGACGATTCGGTTCCCGCGGCGAAGAGCGGGAACGATGCTGCACCCACGATCAACACCGATCCCACAGCGTTGAAACGGTCGAATGTCCAACGGTCGGCTGCTATTCCCCAACTGACCCGGGACACGATCATCACCGCTCCACCGACGGTCATCAGAAGTCCAGCGTGGCTGGGGGAGAAACCGGCGGTCTCTGTCGCTGCCGTGGTAAGAAATCCAGCGACGGTCATCATGGCCCCAGCGGAGAACCCTCCGGCCATGGCAGCGAGGCGGATGTGCGGCGTATGCCAAAGCTGGCTTCGCAATCCTGTGTTGAGTTTCCGGGGCATCGGTGCCATCGGTATGGCGTACCAGGTAGGGACAGCGATGACAGCTACGAGAGCAAACACCCCTCGCCAGCCGATTGCACCGCCAAGGAGTGGAACAGCTATTCCGGACAGAGCGGTCGCCAGTGGAACAGCGGCCTGCTTAATGCCCATGGAAAACCCCCGGCGTTCTGCCGGAACCAAACCAGAAATTAGGCTGTTGCTAGATGGTTGCACGAGTGCCTCGGCTACCCGACTGACACCGTAAAAGGCGACGAGTAACACGTAGGTGCGGCCAAAAGTGCCGATGCCGATAGCTCCACATCCAGCAATGAAAAGACCAATACGAATGCCTCGTCGGGGCCCACCGGTATCGGCGAGCAACCCACCAAATTGCAAGATCACCACCGAAACGAGCCAACCGAAACTGAATATGGCACCCAGTGCAGTAGCACCGAAATCGAGGTCTTCCCTGATGATCGGAGCGAATGCACCCAACAAAAAGGCCGGCATTGTTACAACGGCAATGGATGCGGCTGACGACACCGTGGGCCGAACGATGGAACGGTCGGCGGCTGAGAGCACGTTCGTAACCCTACGACACCGAGTGGTGGGGAGGTTAGTTCAGAGCGAGGACGTGGGGATCGTCATCGAAGTAGCTGGCCCGAGCGTAGAACACGGCCGAATCTAGATCGGCGGTAGGCATCACGAAACACAGTTGCCCCGACACTGCAGCACCGGCAAACAAATCACTGAACGTGTCGAGTTGGTTGGGAATCTCTGACACATTGCAATTGCTATTTATCGCAATGTTGGAATTACCGACAGCAAAAAGGCTCAAACTGAACAGGGATACCGGTTCTTCGGTGCCATCGTAGGTGACCGCAACGTCGACCAAGGAGTACGTACGACCTGCTGGAGCCGGATCATTCCAGTCGGCTGCACTAGCGACGATCTTGGTGGCATCGGGTGTGAAATCAAGCACCTCAATTGTCCAGCCCTCACCAAGGTCAACCACTTCGCCTCTGGGCGCAGGAGCGAGGCGTGCGGCGGAGAAATCGGCGCCGTCGGCGGGACCGGTGGTGCCAGTTACTGGAATCGGGCTTGCGGAACTGAGCGAAGGATCAAAAAAGACCGTCGAGTCGCTAAATCCAGCCGTGGCGTTGAAGACAAGCCCATTGACTTGGTCGGTGGGAACAACAAAGCAAACGTCGCCGGTGACCACGGCACCACTAAAAATTTCGCTGGCCTGGTAGGCGAATTCACTGTCGAAGCTGCCGCAACCCCATGAGTCGATGGCCACGCTGGATGGCCCCACAGCGGTAATTGTCACGCTATTGGCTTGCGCCGGTTCAACACGGTCGTCATAACCAACAGTTACCGAGGCAATAACGAGTTGTTCATTTGGCCCATGGTCCGAGACAAATCCGTCTTGAGCCTTGATATTGGCCTCGCCGTTCAGGTCCAACCCGTTGAAACTGATGGTGTAACCGTTGCCGATCGGAACAGCAACGGCGGCCGGTACGGGTTCTTCGCGGGTGCCAGCCAATCCCATTTCCGCCAAGGCGTTGCCGGTAGCTTCCGCGTCCGCCTCAGTACTGTCGCCAAACTCGCAATCATCGGCGACCCACCGGTCATCTTCGTAGAACACATCAACGTCGTCGGTACCGAACTCAAATCCAGAGTCATCTTCGGGTACTGGTCCGAGATATTCCGTGGCCACCCGGGCTGTGCTGCCATCGAAGGACGTAATGGAGGTACCAATAGTGGAGGAGTTGATATCCAACCCGGAGTCCCCGAGGAACAACTTGACCAATAACAGTGCCGACTTGACATCTTCTCGGTTGCTTGAATCCTGACAATCTTGGCTCATGAAGTCATAGACCCCGTTGACGTCGGCATCGAAGGCGGCAATCAAACCGGCTTTGACGGCGTCCTGTGCTCCTTGCTCAGTGGCAGGTTGGGTGGCCGAACCACCACCACAACTGGCAGCGAAAAGAGCGAAACAGATCGTGATGGTAAACCGAATCTTCATAAGACATCAGTCTGGCAGGGATTGGGTGGGTCAGGGGAATTGCTCGGTTTTTATCACGCGTTGGGTCTGGATCGCGCAGGTTCTTTTTCAAATTGCAGCGTTTACCTCCGCTGGGCGAGGGTAAACGCTGCAATTTGGATTTAGGTTGGGCATGTGTCCATTCAACTAACCGCTGAAGCCGAGGCGCTTCTTCCCTCACTCGATGAGACGGTTCGCTGTTCTGAGTTTTCGCGAACGATCGGTCTTGCGCCGCAGGGAACGGCGATTCGTGCCGACCTCGTTGTGCTCGTTCCATTGGCCCTCCCATGGCCAAAACCGGCGCTCGCTCACCCTGAATTGGAAGGCGCTCTCGGCACATTTGAATCAGCCTCCGGACCGACGCGGTTGTTTACCCACCTGCCTGTCGCTGGACAAGAACGAACCGTTCGGGTTTTCTGGCGCGACGCGGACCGCACGCGTACGGCAACCCTGCAGTTGTCCGACGAGGAATCGATTGGCGAACAGTTGGCACCTCTGCTTACAGCTTCACCGCTTGATGCCGGATTTGTCGAAGACCCCCGAATCGATGCCGTACTCATTTGCACACAAGGAAGCCATGACGTCTGTTGTGGAACCGAAGGCACTCGCCTAGCCGCCGCTTTCGAACTCACTCATCCACACATCGACACATACCGGGTAAGCCATACCGGCGGCCATCGCTTTGCCCCAACAGCGATGACCTTTCCAAGCGGACGGATGTGGGCCGACCTTGAATTGAACGATCTCACCGCCATTGTGAACCAAACCGGTTCGCCCGCCGATGTTGCGGAGCTTTGTCGTGGCTGGTGGGGTGCTGCGATGGGTCCCGCTCAGGTGGCCGAAGTGGCTGTTTTTGCTCAGCAAGATTGGCAATGGGAGCAAACCGACCGTTTTGCAGAGGCCATCGATCATGTGGTTGGAGTCCGAAACCCCGCCGGAACATGGACGGTCATGACTGAGGTTTCTCGCATCGTTCCAACCATTGCGTGCCGAGCCGAAGGTGGCCTCCCTGCCAAACGAGCCAGTGAATATCGAGCGGTGTCAATAACATTGGACACCCGCCGGGGACCTCACGAGTCGTTGGGCTAACAACCCACTACAAACCGAAGTTGAATAGCTTTTCGAGTCGGGGACTAAGGGCGGAGCAACTACCGAGGGTAGACGAGGCCATCCATCAGCAACCGAGTAGTCCGCAAAATGCCAGCTCGTCGAACGGTCGGCCCGCTGGGACCAGGTCCCAGGGCAACAACAGCGTCGAACGTGCCGGTCGGGTGTTCCAGGGTGAGCGTGTCATCTTCGAACCGTCCGACCAGAGCATGCGCGGCCGACTCTGGGATTACCGCTGCGGTGGCTACCGAAACTGCACCGAGCACACCAATGGCATCATGACACCGATGATGATTAAAGGTTCGAGTCGAGAGTCCATTGCTGGGGTTTGATGGGATCGAGACCATGGTGAGGTTTGGCACCGTGAGATTGGCAACATTGCCGAGATTCATGAGGTGCCCAGCCTGCAAGCGGATTGATTCGAGCCGTTCACACAGAGCGTTGTTGGCCTCCAACTCAACGCAAGACTCGGTACCAGAGATCCCCATGTCTGTGGCTGAAATGACGACCACTGGCATGCCGTTGTCGACCAAAGTGACGGCGATGCCGTCGATTACATCAATCACGTTGCCGGTCGGCAGCAGTGCCCCACAGGACCCTCCGGCAGCATTGGCAAACTCAAGCCAGACCGGCGAAGCTGTGCCGGGTACGCCAGAGATAGCAGTATCACCGCGATAAATAGGGAGGCCATCGGCTATGGCAAAGTGAGCGGTGGCGATGCCATCAGTGTTGAGCATGCGAATACGGACAGCCACCTCGCCCGAAAATGCTCCGCCGAAATTGATGGGGATAACCGCTCCGCCCGCCGAAGCAGGAGCGTCATATGTTGGCCCGGTACTGACTCTCGACGGGTCGACAAGGCCGCGTTCAATAGCAAACGGCGCTACCCCCGCAAGAAGATTACCGCAATTTTGATGATCGGTAACCGTGGGCGTATCGACACCGACTTGCAAAAACAGGTAATCAATGTCGGCGTGATCATCAGGAGACGGCGAGATGACCGCGACCTTTGAGGTCAGCGGATGAGCGCCACCAACGCCATCGATTTGACGTTCATCGGGCGACCCCATGATTCGCAACAACAGATCGTCTCGTTCCCCGAGATCCGACGGCAAGTCCTCGGAAAGAAAGTACGCGCCCTTGGAAGTGCCGCCCCGCATGATCATGCATCGAACACCAGAAACCATGCATCCATCATGCCTCATTTTGGCTCTTCGCTGCCGAGGCGCTCCTCGCTGGACGGCCCAGGACAGGGCCTGACTACTTGCTCTTCGCTGCCGAGGCGCTCATCGCTGGACGGCCCAGGACAGGGCCGTCGTGTTCATTGGTTTTGTGTGAGCGCCGGTTTTGATGATCTTGTTGACTAGGGACGTTGGTCTCAAATTTGGGTTTTTGGCAAGATTTGGTTGACGCGTCGGTGTCTCAGCGATGTACTGGGTGCTATGGAATCATTTTGGCGTAAGACTGCAGTACAACTGGGTAAACAGTGGAAGCTGGTTGGACTAATAGCGGTTGCTATTACTGCGTTACTAGCTGTCGTGGGGTTGAGCAAGGTCGAGTTCGCTACCGGGCAAGACAGCTACCTCAATAACGACTCTCAAGTAGCACTCGACAATGTGGCCTTCCAAGATCAATTTGGTGGCGAATCGTTGATTATGGTGTGGACGGCCGACGCCGATCACGACATTACCGACCTCTTTACCGGCGACAACAAGGTCGAACTCGACCGCATTACCGCCGAACTCGAAGCCATTGATGAGACTTATGCGGTCGTCACACCCAAGATCACGCTCGATTGGAGCGATTCACTGATTAAGGGAGCGGGACAAGATGCCTTGCTCAGCGCAGCCAGTCGTGACGAAGATGCCGACGGCGCTGCGGCTCGTAGCGACGATGTCCAGATAGCACTCAAGCGCCGCAGCGCGGCCGGAGAGCAGGACGTCAGTAATCCGGATTGGATTGAGTTTCTGATCTTCGGAAACGATGGATTCAGCATTGTTGACGGCGACCTGGTTGCACCTGCCGATGAGGACCGGGTCGTACGCCTTTCTCTCCAGGGAGTATTCCCGTACCAGAATGAGGTCGACCGTCAAAAAGTCGTCGTTGGTGGTGTCGTGCTTGCTGGCAATGCCACGCTCGACGAGCTTTCGCTTGGTACCGACAAGATTTTGGCCGTTGTTGAGTCCGCCGACTTCGATGGTTTTGAACTCATCAATACTGGTTCGCCGGTTTATCTCAAAGAAATCAACGACTACCTAAAGACCGGCATGGTCCGACTTGGTTTGGCCGCGATGGTAGTTATGGCCGTAATTTTGGCCCTCATGTTCAGAGTGCGGTGGCGTTTGCTCCCACTCGTTAGCGTGATCTTTGGCGTGGCATGGTCGTTCTCGCTGTTGGGTTTATTTGGCATCGACCTTTCATTGGTCACGATCTCAGGTCTTCCGATACTGATCGGGTTAGGTATCGATTTCGCGATTCAAATCCACAATCGAGTTGAAGAGGAAGTAGTGCTCGATCGGAGCAAGCACTACATCGGCGAGACACTCTCAAACGTTTCGCCCGCGCTAATTGTTGCCACCGTCGGTGCCATTTTGGCATTCCTAGCGCTGCGCATTTCGCAGGTCCCAATGATCAGAGATTTCGGCGTCATGCTGGCACTCGGTGTAGGTGCATTGGTCATTACCGGGGTCGTGCTACCTGCCTCAATTTTGGGTATCCGTGAATACACCCGCAAGACCGAAACCCGCAAGGAGTCACTGGTTGAGAAGATTGTCGTGAAACTCGGGTCCGTGCCGACTAAGGCCGCGCCGTTTCTCATTGTCTCGGCCATCATCATCTTTGTCGTCGGTGCAGCAATAGAGCCCAACGTAAAGATCGAGTCCGACCCCATCCGGTGGATCGATCAGAGTTCGCAGACGGTTACCGATATCGACACACTCGCCGAACGCACAGGGTTTGGTTCGACACTCGGGATCTTGGTCGAAGCCAACAATGTGCTCGACCCTGAACTCAACGAAATGCTCTGGGATTTTGTGCTCGATGCCGAGCAACGGCCCGAGGTCGTGTCGTCATCCAGCCTCATCAACTCGATGGGCAAAATTATTACGATTCCTGGCTCATCGGTACTGACGCCGACGTCGTCTGAATTGCAGGAAGCGGTTGACACGATGCCTCCGGCCGTTCGTAACGCGCTGATCAACAACGATCAGACCGCTGCGAACATCAACCTACGACTCGCTCCAGCAAGCCTAGAAGAGCGGGCAGAACTCGTTGCTGCGCTTGAGGTTGATCTACAAGAACGAATTGCTGGCCTTCAACTGTCCGACGACAGCGTGTTGTTAGCGAACATGAGCGACGGGGGCACGCCCGTTCGAGCGGTTCCCTCCGGTCTCGCAGTTGTCGGGGTAGGTCTGTTGGAAAACCTCTCTGCCAACCGGGCGATTCTTACCTACCTTGGCCTTGTCATTGTTGGACTGTGGTTGCTCTTGCGCTATCGCAGTCTGAGCCGAGCGTTGTTGGCCATGGTGCCGGTTGCGTTGGCTGTCGGTGTGTCCTCCACAATTGTGGGTGCTTTCAGTTTGACACTCAGTCCGCTTACCACGGTCGGCGGCCCACTCGTAATTGCCAGTTGTACTGAGTTCAGCGTCATTATTTTGGCGCGGTACTTAGAAGAAAGGCAGCGCGGCTTGTCGCCGCGTGACGCCACCGATACAGCCGCGGCTCGAACCGGTCGGGCATTCTTTACTTCCGCGGCAACCACCATCGGTGGGTTCGCGGTATTGATTGGATCCTCACTTCCGTTGCTGCGTGACTTCGGAATCATTGTCACGATGAACGTGGCTGTTGCCTTACTCGCCGCCTTGGTCGTTCTTCCTCCATTGCTGGTTTGGGCAGACGAGCGCGGCTATCTCGGGGCTGATACTGCCACCGACGTGGGGGCCGTGCGGTTGGCCTCGACCGATAAGAAGCAGTTCATGATGGCTAGTGTCGGCGTGGTAGCCGCCTTGATCGCCGGTGTTGCGCTTTATGCATCGGCAGCGAAGGAAAACGGCGTGGCTGATGCCCAGGCCTTTACTGCCACAGCATTGCCGACGCCTGTACCGACTCCGACCGCTGTTCCTACACCCGTGCCTGAGGTGGTTCCTGAGGAACCACCACTGATTGATGTCAGTCAGTTTGGTACTGAGCCGCCGGCTGGGCTTATTGGGCCGATTTTGTTTGGCTTCTTGACTGAAGCTGGTGCTGATGCGCAGTCGTCGGTTTGCACGATTGAGACGATGCTTGAACGTACTTCCGAGGCG
>CAXMUI010000128.1:0-2821 GCA_964196475.1 uncultured Acidimicrobiia bacterium | reverse complement strand
ATGGTTGAGACATTCCAAATTGCGATTATCTCCACCATTGTTGGTTGCACGTTGGCATTGCCAATTGGTTTCGCAATGTCACGACTGACGACACCAAACAAACCGGTGTACTTCTTTACTCGTACCATCATGAGCGTGGTGCGGGCCATTCCCGATCTGTTCTGGGCCAAGATTTTGGTTACTGCAGTAGGGATTGGTGCGTTCGGTGGTTCGCTGGCGCTCACGGTTTTCTCACTTGCGGTGATGGTCAAACTTTTCAGCGAAACGGTCGACGGCGCCGATCCGAGACCGCTCGAAGCAGCGAAGGCAGCAGGCGGAACCCATGTTTCCGCGGTGCGTACAGGCGTACTGCCCGAGGTATTTCCGTCCTTCGTTGCCTACGCGTTGTATGTTTTTGAGCTCAATATTCGCGCTTCTGTCGTGCTTGGTCTGGTCGGGGCTGGTGGTATCGGGCGCGTCGTCGAGGCTCAACGCGGTTTCTTCCAGTTCGACCGAATTCTCGGCATCTTGGTCGTGGTGTTCGTGATAGTGGTCATCATCGAACAGATCAGCGTGGCCCTTCGAAGGCGGCTCTTATGAGTATCGCTGAGTCGGTAGACGAAGTCGGTTCGCCGCAACGCCCCGAAGCGCCTACGGGCGGCCGACGGTGGGTAATTGGTATTTTTGTAGTGCTGACCATCGGAGCAATTTGGTCGGTCCGAGCCATTAGCCCCGGCCTTTCCGACGTTATTGAAGCTCCCGGCGAAATGTGGAAGATCTTTCGGGCGATGTTCCCGCCTGCTTTTCAGACCGAGATTGACCGTGGGGTTGTCGGCAAGGTATTTGAGTCACTCTACATTGCGTGGATCGGCACAATTATTGCCGCCCTCATTTCCTTCCCGTTGTCCTTCCTAGCGGCGGGCAACGTGGCCCCTCGGTGGATCCGCTACCCAATCCGGCAACTTTTCAATGCGATTCGGGCGGTGCCCGAACTCATCGTGGCCATGGTCCTGCTTGCTGTGGTCGGCCTTGGACCGTGGGCGGGCGCACTAGCAATTGGTCTGCACTCGATCGGTACGTTGGGCAAGTTGTCTACCGAGGCAATCGAGAACGCCGACGACGGACCACTCGAAGCTATTTCTGCCAGTGGGGGAACCTGGATCTCGGGTATGCGCTGGGGAATGGTCCCCCAGGTTTTGCCCACTGTGATCTCCTATTGGCTCTTTCGTTTCGAGATCAACATACGCGCGTCCACGGTGCTTGGATTGATTGGTGCCGGAGGTGTTGGGTCTGAGCTCAGTTCACAACTGGCCTTCCGCAATTTCCCCCAGGTCGGGGCGGTGCTGGCGTTCACGGTGGCCCTGGTTCTCGTAATTGACACCATCTCAGGCTTCGTTCGTCGTCAGGTAATCACCGGTACTGGTCGCAAGGTTGATGGCGGTCACACCGAAGTGCTGTTTGAAGACATGCTCGGTTCAAAGTTGGCGCCCAAGAAGTAACGCTCGAACAATTTGCGGCATTGGCCTCCTGTTTTCTTAGCGCCGCCAACTAGGGTCATGGCCATGCCGCTTTCTGATCGTATTTTGATGGGTCCTGGCCCCTGTAACCCGTACCCCGAAGTCGCCGCAGCGATGGCTTCGCCCATGCTCGGTCACCTCGATCCGGAATTTATTGCCCTGCTCGATGAGACCAACGCACGTTTGCGTCAGGTGCTTCGCACCGAGAATGAACTCACCTTCCCGGTGAGTGGCACTGGTTCAGCTGGCATGGAAGCCGCTTTTGTCAACTTCGTGCATCCGGGCGATGTGGTCGTCGTGGGTGTGAATGGCGTGTTTGGCATGCGCATGTGCGACGTGGCCGAGCGTTCTGGTGCCGAGGTGGTGCGGGTTGATTTTCCCTGGGGCCAACCAGTTGATGCGCAAACGCTGCTCGCTGCTCACCCTTCACCGGCGATTATTGCGTTGGTGCATGCCGAAACATCCACCGGTGTCCGGTCAGATCTCCACGAAATCGGTGCAGGTAAAGGCGATGCGCTGTTGCTGGTCGACGCGGTCACCTCAGTTGCCGGGATTCCGTTCGAAATGGACGCCTGGGGAATCGATATTGTTTACAGCGGTACCCAAAAGTGCATAGGCGTGCCGCCGGGTTTGGCCCCGTTCAGCGCTTCCGCCCGTGCCCTTGAGCGACTGGTGCCCAAACCGCAGAGTTGGTACCTGGACCTCAACATGATTGCTAGCTATGTCACAGGGGGAGGTGCTCGTGCCTACCATCACACGGCCCCTATTTCTATGATTCAGGGCTTGCATGCGGGTTTGGGGGCCGTCCTCGGCGAAGGTCTTGAAAATGCGCAGGCCCGTCACGCTCGGTGCGGTCAGATGGTCCAAGAAGGCTTGCAAGAACTCGGCTTTGAGCTCTTCGCGGCCGAAGGAAATCGTTTACCTCAGTTGACTACCGTGTGGGTTCCACCGGGGGTCGACGAAGCTGCCATCCGGGCCACGTTGCTTCAGCGACATGGGCTTGAAATCGGTGGAGGTTTGGGCGAGTTTGCCGGCAAGGTTTGGCGAGTGGGCTGCATGGGTCACACCGCACGCGATCGAAATGTTACGTTGCTTCTTGGCGCCCTTCGAGAGGTTCTTGCCTAGTGAAACTTCCGATGTCCTGTGTCGTGGCGTAGCAGCCCACGCAAGTCGTCTCAGCTTGCGCCCGTCCTAACGGGGCGCCGAATCTTGCTGCGTCCGCTCGAGGTTACCGATTTTCGGGGATGGCAACGGGCCCGACGTCTCAATGTCGAATGGCTAACCAAATGGGAACCCAAACGTCACCCCAATCAGCCCGACGTGGT
>CAXMUI010000127.1:0-3764 GCA_964196475.1 uncultured Acidimicrobiia bacterium | reverse complement strand
GTACGACTCATTGGTGCCGGCATGGTGAAACACATCCACACCTCAACGCTCAACCTTTTCGAGGGGGCCTTTGGCCCAACGGTCACCTCGTTGGCCAAGAAGAAAGCTCGCGTCATCCGGTCCGAGCTCGACACTTCACTTCTAGCCGAGCCAATCGTGCCACCTACCATCTACGCAATTGGCGACGACCTCGACGTAGTCACCATGCCGGGTGTGTTCGCGCAGAGCCAGGTCGATGTCGGCACCCGATTATTGCTCAAGAATTTGCCAGAGGTCACCGACGGTATGGAGATCATCGACCTGGGTTGTGGCAACGGGGCGGTAGGCGTTTCGCTAGCGCGCAGCAATCCATCTTGTCTGGTCAGCTACGTGGATTCGTCTCATCTCGCCGTCGCATCGGCCCAAGCGACCGTCAGTCGCTCCATGGGAGAAGGCCGCAATGACGAGTTTTTTGTCGGCGACTCTCTGACCCTGTTCGACGACGCGAGTGTCGATCTCATCGTCTGCAATCCGCCTTTTCACGACCAACATGCCACCGACGATTCAGTCGCTTGGCAAATGTTCAACGATGCCAGGCGAGTTCTGCGTCCGGGCGGACAGCTACTAGTGGTCGGTAACCGGCACCTTGGGTATCACGCCAAGCTCAAGCAACTTTTCGGCAACCTCACCAACGTGGCTTCCAACAAGAAGTTCGTGGTGCTCAGCGCAACTCGCAGCTAAACACGCCCCACAGCTACGCGTAGTGCATCACGCCGTCGCGCTCCGTCAACGGATTCCTCAAACGTAGAGAACGTCAGGCACACTTAAGCCATGTTGTTGAGTGTGCTCGATCAGTCCCCCGTGTCGGAAGGTTCTACGGCCAGTGATGCCTTACAGAACACCATCAATTTGGCCCAACATGCCGAACGATTGGGCTACCACCGCTTCTGGGTAGCCGAACACCACAACTCGGAAGGTTTGGCTGGCTCCAGCCCCGAGATCATGATTGGCGCGATTGCCTCCGCCACCGAGACCATTCGTGTTGGTTCCGCTGGAGTCATGCTTACGCACTACAGCCCCTACAAGGTGGCCGAGAACTTCCGTGTTCTTGAAGCACTGCACCCCGGGCGTATCGACCTTGGCCTCGGTCGCGCTCCGGGTTCTGATCACATGACCATGCAGGCATTGGCTCGAGGCGGTACCCCGCTTGGAATCGAGTACTACCCCGCCCAGGTTGCCGAGACAATCGAGTTTCTCGATGACAATCTGCCCGACAGTCACCCTCTACGTATGGTGCACGCGCTCCCGCAGGGCGACACCACCCCCGACATCTGGTTGTTGTCATCAAGCCCCGACAGTGCGTCAATAGCAGCTCACCTAGGACTGCCCCTTGGCTGGGCACATTTCTTCGCTGGCAGTGGACCTGGACCGGTCATTGGTTATCGCCGTCAATACACTCCTAGCGCCAAGTATCCCAGCCCAAAAGTCAGCCTCGCGGTTGGGGCGATCTGTGCCGACACCAAAGCCGAAGCCGAGTACCTTGCCTCTAGCGTTCGTGAGTGGCGGCGACGTGGGCTTCGCGGATCAATTCCGGCGCCTACCGGGCCCCAGTTCGAGGCTGCCACCGACACTCCTCATGACGCTGCCCGTTCCGACCCTCTTGCAATCCAAACCGGACGGCCTGCCAAGCCGCTCACCGTCGGTACTCCCGATCAGGTGGTAGCCGAAATACAGCAAATGGCCGATGAGTACGAGGCTGACGAAGTCGTCATTGTGACGATTTGTCATGACCATGCTGCGCGGGTCCGGTCCTACGAACTCATCGCCGAAGCAAACGGCCAAATCTAGTATTCGGCAGATTTTCTACCAAATAACAAAGATCACACCAAAAGGCTCTAGGATTTCTTGCCCATGCAGCGTTCGCATCATCCCGGTGGATTAGTTGTTGGAGCCTTTGGCTCCTTGATCGGCCTTGGCACAGTTTTGCTGTCCTTGCCAGTGAGCCACCGAACGACTGCCACCAGCGGCGACATCGGTGTCGGTGATGCTTTTTTTACTGCGGTTTCTGCCGTCACAGTCACCGGTTTGACTGTGGTCGACACTGGTACCGAGTGGTCTCGTTTCGGCGAACTTGTCCTGCTGGTACTCATCCAGATTGGCGGCCTGGGAATCATGACCTTGGCGGGCTTCATCGGCATTATTCTCAATCGCCGACTGGGTGTCCGTGCCGGTCTGAGCGCAGGTGCCGAGATTGGTTTGGCCGACCTTGGCACCTTGCGGGGGTTGGTTCGTGACATAGTTGCCTTTGTTTTGGTAACTGAGTTTGTGGTTGCCATCTTGTTGACGATTCGCTTCCATATTGAGGACGATCATCGACTCCTGCACTCGATCCATCTTGGGGTTTTTCACGCAGTTTCGGCGTTCAACAACTCGGGCTTCTCCGTCATTGACGGTGGTCTAGAGCGTTACGTCAACGACTGGTATATCAACATCGTTGTCGCGCTCACCTTCATCATTGGTGGGCTCGGGTTTCCTGTCGTATTTGAGATCCGGCGTCGGTGGCGGAACCCCCATGCCTGGACGTTGCACACCAAGGTCACCCTTACGGTTACGGCAGCATTGCTCACAGCCGGCACCCTCATGATCGCGGTGGTCGAATGGACGAACGACTCCACGCTTGCTTCACACGGCACACCCACCAAGATCTTGGCATCGTTCTTTCAGTCGGCCACGGCCAGAACCGCCGGCTTTAATACGCTCGACGTCAGTGCCTTACGTGGTGGAACATGGTTAGCACTGATCTTGTTGATGGTCGTCGGTGCCAGCAGCGCCTCGACTGGTGGCGGTATCAAAACGTCTACTTTTGCGGTCGTCATTAAGGCCACCATTTCGGAGTTCCGACAAGATCCCCAGGTGTCCATGTTCGACCGGCGGATCTCACGCGCTATCCAACGTCAGGCGCTGGCACTTGTGGTCGCGGCCTTGGGCACCGTCGGTACCGCCACGTTCTTCTTGACGGTTATTAACAACGACATCGAAGTAGCCCAACTGCTCTTCGAGGCCACTTCCGCATTCGGCACTGTCGGTCTCAGCACCGGTGTCACGCACCAACTCGACACCATTGGTCGTCTGGCGGTTGCTGCCCTTATGTTCATTGGTCGCGTAGGTCCAATCACGTTCGGTACCGCGGTACTCTTGCGTCGTGAACCAAAGGCGTACGACTACGCCAAAGAAGATCTCATCGTCGGTTAGCCGACTAGGAGCAAGCAACTCATGCCATCATTGTCAGGATTCCGTAACTGGGGAAGCGACCATCGCGGTAGCGACCGCCATGCCGCGGAGTCAGTATTCATCGTTGGCCTCGGCCGATTCGGTACCGCCCTCGCGAAGAAGCTAGTCACGCTCGACATCGAGGTCATGGCCATCGACACCGACGGCGATCTTGTTACCGCTTGGGCCGACGAACTCACCCATACGGTCGTCGCCGATGCCACTAATGCCACTGTGCTCGAACAACTCGGCGCCAAGAACTTTGATGCTGCCGTCGTTGCTATCGGCACTGGCATCGAGTCAAGTGTGCTGGCTACCGCGGCCTTGTGGGATGCCGGCTGCAAGAACATATGGGCCAAAGCGATCAGTGACGAACACCGTCATATTCTCGAACGCGTCGGGGCCCACCATGTTGTACAGCCCGAAAAACAGATGGGCGAACGTGTGGCGCGTGTTGTAGCCAACCGTGTGGTCGACTATTTCGAGCTTGACGAAGGATTCGTGCTGGCCGAGGT
>CAXMUI010000126.1:0-6227 GCA_964196475.1 uncultured Acidimicrobiia bacterium | reverse complement strand
GTGATGTCCAGATCGAGAGCAACCTGCTTTGTCGTTTTGCCGTCGGCGATGCCCTGCAATATTTGCACGTGCCGTGGCGACAACATTGGCTCGTTGTCAATCGTTGAGGACTCGGCCGCCCGCAACATTGAGGCCGCGAGCTCCGGGGTGAGACCGGTTTCGCCTTTGGCCACAGCATGTACGGTTTCGAGAACCTCCGTGAATGAGGACCCCTTTGACAGGTAACCCGCAGCTCCGGCGTCCAGAGCCTCGCGGGTACGAGCCACATCGTCGTGCATGGTGAGCACAACAACATTCATCTCGGGGAACTCTTCGCGGATCTTGGCGGTAGCGGTGACGCCATCCATAATTGGCATCGACAAGTCCATCAAAATCACATCTGGCTGATGCTCGCGTGCGAGAAGCACAGCTTCCTCACCATTACCCGCCTCGGCCACAACTTCGTCGCCAGCGGCTTCGAAGCCGCGTCGGATGCCTTCGCGAAGGATCTGGTGGTCATCAACCAACATGATTCGAATCATTTTGTGGCTCCTAGAGAATCGCGGGGAATAACGATCTGAATTGATGTGCCCTTGTCGGGTTCGCTCGCCACGTCGATGGTGGCACCAATAGCGTCCACTCGTTCGGTCATGCCTACCAGGCCGTAGGCAGTTTCGCGGACGCCGGTATCTGTATCGAAACCACGACCATTGTCGGCGATGGTAAGCACCGCATAGTCGGTGCCAACATCCCAGGTGACGGTGACCTCCGTAGAGATCGCATGCTTTTCGATGTTGTTGAGCGCTTCTTGCAAAATGCGTAGTAGTTCGGTTTCTACGGTCACGCTCAATGCCGCGTTGGGATTGGTGACTGTCAGCTGAGCAGTTTGCTCGGTTCGCTCGGAAAATCGATCGAGGTGTTCTTTGGCGACGGTGGACAAGGGTTTGTCCTTACTTACCTCGGCACGGAGTTGGCGAAGCGTTTCACGCAGTTCATCGATTGCTGACTGGACATCACCATGCAAATTTTCGATCTCGGGCTTGGATGGCTCGGCCTGCATCTTGATCCGTTCGAGTTCGAACGAAATGTAGGTCAGCCATTGACCAAGCCGGTCATGGAGGTCGCGAGCAATTCGAGTGCGTTCCTCTTCGGCACCCAGTGCGCGAAGCCGGCGAAACCAGCGAGCGTTGTCGACCGTCAGCGCCAATGATTCGGCCAGGCCGTTAACGATGCGCTCTTCGCGTTGGGTGTACCCGCCACTGACCGTGTGTTCGAGGGCTAGGACACCGATGACGTTTCCACGGGTGCGCAGTGGTGTGTAGAGACCAGTTTGGGAAGAAGCGGCGATTCCATTGCTGAGGTTAGCTATGAGGATTGTCCGGTCTTCGTCGAGGGCCCGTCGGAGATTTAGGTGAAGCTTTTCGCGGGTGGATGATGCCGGAAATGTACAACCATCGGCCAGTTGCG
Source organism: uncultured Acidimicrobiia bacterium (assembly GCA_964196475.1). Classification (GTDB taxonomy): domain Bacteria; phylum Actinomycetota; class Acidimicrobiia; order Acidimicrobiales; family JAHEJN01; genus CAWKZT01. Next base: position 4,781 of record CAXMUI010000126.1, on the reverse strand, counting down.
GAGTCCAGTTTTCGCCTTGTTCGTCAACCACGAACAAGGCGACGGCTGATGCATCAAATGATTGCGACAGTTCGGTGCGGGTCAGGGCAAGCGTTTCGCGTAAATCGAGTGAATTGGGGAGCGAGCGACCCACACGGTTGAGAGTGTGCAACAAGTCGTTGGTCTCCACCAAAGTGCTTAGCTGGCCAGCCATCCCGCGTCGTCGAGTTTCGACCTCAAGTAGTCGGTCGCGACTTACCGCAACAATTACGACGATGAAGAACAGGGCTCCGACCAAAGCAGCGGAGGACTGATTGCCGAGGTTGACGCCAGCATTCGTGGTGATGCCAGTGATTGTGATGCCGACGGCAAGTGCACCCAATGTGGATGTGGCGACAAATACGCCCCACCCAAGCGAGGCAACGCTGGCCGACAATATAGCGAGCAGAAAGAATGGAGAATTGAAGCCGGCGGAGACGCCGATGGCTAGACCGATGATGAGGCCATCGAATATGGGCCACAGTTGGTAGTGGTTGTCCTGTGCTCCGAGGCGCAAGGGTCGGAAGCTGCGCCAAACTGTCTGAAACAAGACCATTGCTAAGGCAACGATGATGGCGGCGTCGCCCTCAGCGGCTCGTTCGGCGGAAAACGAAACTCCAAAGACCACGCAAGCCCATCGCAAGGACGCAATCAACGGGTCAAGAGCGGCACGTAACGGGGCGGGGATAGCAAGGTTGTCGGCGGCAGAACCGTTGTCGAAGCGGTGCGTGTGCAATGCAGCGGTAGCTTCTTCGACGCTAAGAGAAGCCAGACCGGTTCGTTCTGGCTCGTGCGACATTGCCTTGGGGGCTGTGTCGTGGAGTGGAACTGCGACGTTGGTCATGTCTGGCTCATCGATCGGGGGCGAACCTCCGGCCGGACGGTTCTGGTCCTCTATCGGCAGGTCAGACACAATAATTAGTCGCCTGGCTCGTTGGCGTCGAGTTCGGTGACGATAGTGCTGACCTCGAGTTGAGCATTGTGTATTCGTGCCCGGCAGAACTCGATAAGCACAGCGGCTCGCGCCACTTTGGCCGACAACAAATCGATGTCGATTTCGTCATCGTCGAGGTCGACGAGCAGACCGTCTAGTTCGGCCAAAGCCTCGGCATAGCCAGCAGGTTGGGCAGCGGGATCGGAGGTCATTTTGGGTCCTTGCGTTCGACAATCGACGTTAATACGCCTTGGGAGGTCTGGGTGGACAATGTGTCGCCAACTTCGACCGTCGCAAGCGAGCGCACTACTACCCCATCGGAGTTGCGAGTAATTGACCACCCGCGGGTTAACAGATGTTGCGGGTCGAGGAGACGAACCGTAGTGGCGGCAATGTCGAGGTGGCGCCCCGAATTGAGAACACGTTGTTTTGTCCGAGAACTAATTTCGGACACGGTTGCCTCGATGCGGACACTTGCGAGGTCGAGGCTGCGAGTAGACGTGGTAGGGAGTTGGGTGGTGCGGCGAGAAAGGTGTCCTTCGGCCAAACGTAATGTTGTTTTTACTTGATGACCGACTCGTTGGGATGTGGTGGTCAGGCGACCATCGTGGCGGCTAAGAACCCGTGAGGTTATGTGCGACAACGACCGAGACTGGCTATCGAGGGTTTGTTCAAACTGATTTAGATGTTCAACAAGCGAGACCGCTGCCGCTGTGGGCGTCTTATAGGCCTGAGCCGCTACATCGTCGGCAACGGTGTGATCGATCTCGTGGCCAACACCGGTAATGACGGGTTTGGAGCTTTGGGCAATCGCTCGGGCGACAGCTTCGTGGTCGAACGCCACGAGATCAGTTCTGGCCCCTCCACCGCGCACCACGGCGATCACGTCGCCATGCTCTGCTGCCCGGCCAATGGCAGTGGTGAGGCCATCGACCGCAGCAAATCCTTGCACCCGAGTGTCGATAAGTTGCACCTGCCAGGCGGCATCGGTACGGCGTAGTTCGGCTAGGAAATCCTCGGCAGCGGCCGACCCGGCGGAGGTAACGAGCGCCACCCGAAGCGGTAAGAGGGGGAATGGCAATTGTGCGTTGCGATCAAGGAGACCTTCGGCTGCCAACATGGCCAGCAACTGGTCACGATCGGCGACAAGGCGACCCAGCGTGAAGTTGGGGTCGATGCCCGTCATGCGAATTTGGGTGCGGCCCTGAGGTGCGTAGAAGTCGACCGTGCCCCGCAGGCGCACCATCATGCCATCTTCCATCTTCATGGAATTGGCCCCACCCACCGCGGTGAGCATCTGATTAACCACCACCCGAACCTTGTCGAACAACACCACCGACATCGTGGCAACCGGCAGCCGACCCCCCTCGGTTGGTTCGATCAGATCGAAGTACACATGCCCGGCTGCGGACTTGCGCAGGTTGCGAAGTTCGCCTTCGACCCAGAGGTCGGTGCCCAACGCTTTCGTAAGCGTGGCCGAGATGCGAGACGTGAGTTCGCGCACCGTGTAGGTGGGTTGGCCCGCAGTGGGATCATCGGCAAAGAGGGTGGCGTCGGACACCACAACAAACTAGTGGATGGGGTGTGACAGTCGTTGAACGACGGGCGCGGAAGGTGAGGGATTCGAACCCTCGGTGACGCGAAGCGCCACAACGGCTTTCGAGGCCGGCCCATTCGTCCGCTCTGGCAACCTTCCACTTTTGAGGTTAGTAGCGCTCGTCGGAAATACCGACTTTGTGACGGCTATTGCCGTTCGCGAAGACCGGAAAACAGCGTGGTGAGCAGTTCGGCGCATTCGTCGGCCATAACTCGCCCCTGTACCTCAAAGGTGTGGTTGAGTCGAGGGTCAACGGCAAGGTTGTAGAGCGAACCGCACGCTCCTGCTTTCATGTCCTCGGCGCCAAACACCACACGACCGATACGAGCATTGGTCAACGCTCCTGCGCACATGGCACAGGGTTCGAGCGTCACAACCAACGTGCAGTCGTAGAGGCGCCATTCACCTAGCCTCTCGGCTGCGTCGCGTAGGGCGAGAACCTCGGCATGAGCGGTTGGGTCTTTGGTCAACTCTCGCTCGTTGTGTCTCGACGCCAGTATTTCCCCTGAGGGGGAAACCACGATCGCTCCAATCGGGACATCTTCGTGAACGAGCGCTAACCGGGCCTCAGCCAGTGCCAGGCCCATGAGTTCGGAGTCAGTTGAAGTCACGCCCAAACCATAGAGCGTGGAAAGCCAGATCGTGATTTAACAGACCCCGACGAACCACTTTCATGCTTCGTGGGACTTTCCGTCTTGATGTTTGTCGACTCCCGTTTCGAGGTTCGTGACGATGCGCTGTGCGATGTCGGTCAGTACGCGGAGTTCCGCGGGGCTCAATAGATCGATCAGGTTGCTGCGCACCGAGGTCACATGGCCGGGTGCGGCATGAGTGATTGCCTTGTGTCCGAGAGGGGTCAGTGCGGCGAATGACCCTCGTTTGTCCTCGGTATCGTCCTTTTTTGACACGAGCCCGCGGCCTTGCATACGAGTCAACTGGTGAGACAGCCGACTACGCGACCACAAGAGCCTGGTTGCGAGATCCTTGAGTCGGTAAGTCTGGTTCGGTTGTTCGGAAAGGTTGGAAAGGATTTCGTAGTCTGGACCTGAGAGGCCAGCATCAGCCTGAAGGTCCTGGTCGATTCGTGCTGGGAGCAGTGTCATCATGCGGCGAAACGCCCGCCAGCCCTCATCCTCGGTCGGTGTCAGCCACAAATTTTTCTGCATGCGCTCAGAGTAGTGGTAGCGCACGGTCAGGTGGTTGGGAGGAGACGTGTGCCTGCTTTGGGTTGGTGCTCTCAGTGAACTCTGAGCGGTGTGCTCGCAGCCAGGTGCTGTACGGCGTGAACCCAGGCAGTGATTGCAACATGCGGCGGCTGTTTTCACGGAGTTCGTCATCGGTCACGGCGAAGCTGATTGGGAGCCGGGTCGGTTGTTCGACATACCACGGAGTGTCGGTAAATATTTCGAGCCGATTTCTTTCGGGGTCGGAAAAGTACAGCGACCACGTCGTGCCATGGGTGACTGATTCGTGGTCGGTGTCTGCCAGCATGGTCTGGTAGATCCGCACATCATCGAGCGAAGGGACTCGAAACGCGACATGGTCGAGGCGCCGAGTGTCTCCATTCTGGGGGTCGGGATTCAAAACGATCTGATGGTGTTCATGGGGTGACCGGCTCAAGAACACGAGGCCGTCGGTGCCGGCGCCGCGGTCAGTGATGACAAAGCCGAGGGTCTCGATGTAAAAGTTCAGCATCGCAGTGAGGTCAGCCACACGAATCTCGTAATGCGACATCTGAAGATTAGGAGTAACGATGGTTGACATGTCACCAAGATACAGCAATATGGATGACACATCAACCATATTGCTCGAGTAGGGCAGATCTAGTGTTCTCGCTTCTGAATCTGGGGTGCCGCCAAGCGGGCATTCCGCCGCCCAAGATCGGCTACCAATCACGCTCTAAAACGGAGGAAACCCCCGAACCGTAGGTTCGAAGGTTTCTGATGTCTTGGGACATCACATGGCGGAGGGAGTGGGATTCGAACCCACGGTGAGTTTCCCCACACTCGCTTTCCAAGCGAGCCGATTCGGCCGCTCTCGCATCCCTCCATGACCCGTCGAAACGGGTCGGGAGCGAACAGGGTACCCTGATCTTGTCCCGTTCTGGAATGTGATGACCGGGTCCTGTGCAATCGACGTTTGTGAACCGAGTCAGGGCCGGAAGGCAGCAGCTCTCAGCGAAGCCGTTGGTGTGCCGCAGATTGCCTGGTCATCACTTTCGAGAACGGGATT
>CAXMUI010000125.1:0-3426 GCA_964196475.1 uncultured Acidimicrobiia bacterium | reverse complement strand
GCAATGTTCAGGTATGCCTGTTTGCACAATCCGCGAGCGGACAGAGCGAAACCACGTTGGGTTGCAAGGGCGGAATCCCGTCGGTGGACCACATACCCATATTCCACTATGACGGCGCTTATGTCCTGGGAAACTACGTCTCTGTAAACGGATGGATGTACGACCCTGATCAGCCAGACGTGCCGCTACAAATCCACGTCTATGTTGATGGAATCGGCGTAGGTGTAGGAACCGCCGACGCCCTCCGCCCTGATGTCCACGCCGCTTTTGGCGTCGGACGAAACCACGGTTTCTCCAAAAACGTGGCGCTGTCTCCTGGCGTCCACAACGTCTGTATCTATGCGATCAACGCCGAGGCCATCGGCACCAACCCACTCATTGGTTGCCGCGAGTTCTCCCCTGCCCCAGAGCGCGAACCGCGAGGCAATCTTGATGTGGTCGAACTCAACAGCGAGACAGACATCATCACCGTCAAAGGTTGGTCATTTGATCCCGATACCCCAAACACGCACGCGATCATCCGCGTCACCATCGATGGTGACGTCGTATCGGAGAATCCGACCTCCAGCCGACGCGTCGACGTTGATGCGGCATTCGGAGCCGGCGAGAATCACGGGTTCTCCTACCAATTTTCTGTTTCTGATCAAGCCCACACCGTATGTGTTTATGGCTTAAACACCAATGGGAGCGGAACCACGACACTACTCGGGTGCCGTTCGACCGCTTCTCAGCTTGGCGTGCTCGTTACTCCCACTGGGGTGGTCACGCCGATTCGAGCAATAAACGGTACTTCATACGTGGTCACCACACCTTGCCAAAATGAAGCGACCCTTGCGGGTGGCACACACATTCAACATGCCATGATCGTTCTCGACCCCGGACACGGTGGTGCCGGTGAAAGTGGGGCGGTTGGCCCTAATGGCCTAGTAGAACGCGACCTCAATCTGGCCGTGGCCCTAGAGGCAAAGCGCTTGCTCGAAGCCGCCGGAATCACCGTGGCACTGACCCGGCAAACTGATCACTACCTGCCCATCATCACTCGTGCTGAGATCGCCAACGCTTTGCGCCCCGATTTGTTCGTATCGATTCACCACAACGGCGGACTTCCTCCGGTGTCTTCCAGTCCCGGTACAGAAATTTTTGTACCTCTCGACAATGCCGTAGCTCGCCGCGCTGGCGGGATCATGTACCAAGAGATGGTCGCTACCGCTCGCCAGTTCCCAACCACTTGGCACTCGTCATATCGGGCCGGAGTTTCGGCGCGAGCCGGAAGGGACGGGGGCGACTTTTATGGCATCCATCGGCGTACCCCAGAAATTCCCTCGGTGATTACCGAGTTCTTGTGGCTCAGCCATAGTTCTGAAGCGGCCATGTTGGCTCGTGTCGATGTTCAAAATGCAGAAGCGGCCGCGATCGCTCGCGCTATCCAGCGGTGGTACAACACCGATGACACTGGCACCGGCTACTTAAACAGTTTCACCGATACATCCAGTAACGGCAGCGGTGGCGTTGACCGTTGTGTCGAGCCACCACTTACCTGATTGCTACGGAACCGCTAGAGGTACGGGGCCGCAGAGGCCATCGAGTTCGGCAATAACAATGCGATCCCGGTTGGCGTAGGTGATGTCGTTCGTTGGATCGACCTGCAACTTGTACTCGCGGAACTCCATTTCGGTTGCATCGAAAGTAAGCAGTCGGCCAGCCAAAGTGTTGCCATAACCAAGAATGAGTTTGATAGCTTCAAGCGCCTGTACCGAACCGATGATTCCGGGCAAAACGCCCAACACACCAGCCTCAGCGCAACTGGGCGCCAGCTCAGCGGGAGGTGGCTCAGGAATCATGTCGCGGTAGGTAGGACCATTCTTGGGGTCGAACACGGTCATTTGGCCTTCAAATCGAAAGATCGATCCGTGCACCACTGGGATCCCCAGCTTGACTGACGCATCATTGAGCATGAATCGAATTGGGAAGTTGTCGGCTCCGTCAACAATGACGTCGTAGCCAGCAATGACCTCTTCAATATTGCTGGCATCTAGCCGCATATCGTAGGTAACGACGTTGACATCGGGGTTGAGTGCGGTAAGCGTCTTCTTGGCCGAATCAACCTTGCGGTCGCCTACCCGATCGAGATTGTGAAGGATTTGACGCTGCAAATTGGACTCATCAACCACGTCCATATCGACGATGCCCAGCGTCCCTACACCCGCCGCTGCCAGGTAGAGCGCTGCAGGCGAACCGAGACCACCCGCTCCCAGCAACAGTACCTTGGCATCAAGTAACTTAAGTTGGCCTTCTTCGCCTACTTCGGGAAGCAAAAGGTGACGTTGGTATCGATTGCGTTGCGCGGGGTCGAGCGTGCGGGGCGCAGCCCAGACGCGACCCTCGTCTTTCCATTTGTTAAATCCGCCTTCCATAGAAACGACGTCGGTGTAACCCAGTTGTTGCAACGTGTCAGCCGCAAAAGCGGACCGAACACCACCGGCACATTGAATAACAATCGGCGTATCACGCTTGGGAATTCGACCCTCGACGCCTGACTCGAGTTGGCCACGAGGAATGTGTACCGCCCCGGGAAGGGCACCTTGCTCGAACTCGTCAGGTTCGCGGACGTCGAGTAGCACTACTCCGGGTTGTTCCAGCATCGTTTCGGCCTCAGCCGTGTCAACCTCGCGAATCTTTGCCTTCGCTTGGCTGAGTAGATCTCGAAAAGTTGCCATGAATAACTCCTGCGTCCGATTCGGCTCTAAACCTTGATCGGTTTGGTAAACGTACGACCGAAACCCTACCAAGTTAGTCAGGTATTCCATCGGGGTAACCAGGTGCCATGACCAGAAGGCAGAATTAATCTGAAAGGCTATGAAATTGATTGACGATTACCCATCCGTGCGCCATGATCAGAATGCTTCCCAGCCCCGAACGCCTTCCGGGCCAAACCAATGGGAGCAACATGTCAGCAACAACCAGGCAAACCCGCCACACCTCAAAGCCACGAGCGCTCGGCGACACCCTCACCGTCATGCCGTGGACCGATCCGGTAATCGACCAGGATGGTCATCATCCGCGATCGAGTTACGTCGAGGACTACTGGATGGCCATCCTCGGACCCACGGCCTATTGTTTGCTCCGCAAACTTTCGGCGGGATTCGATCACGACCCCGATGGCTACATGATGGATCCATCTGCCACAGCAACCGAAATGGGTCTAGGCAGCGGAACTGGCTCAAGTTCACAGCTGGCAAGGTCCCTCGACCGACTCGAACTCTTCGCCGTGGTCCGACGGCGGCGCGAGGAACTCTGGTGCCGCCTGCGACTTCCCCTGTTGCACCGCCGCCAACGGGCACGACTACCCGAGCATCTTGGACGTTCACATGCCTTCTGGCAACAACAACAAGACGACGAGCAATACAAAGCCACTCAGCTAACCAA
>CAXMUI010000124.1:0-13661 GCA_964196475.1 uncultured Acidimicrobiia bacterium | reverse complement strand
GTCACCACAAGACCCATAGCAGCGAGCCACTCGGTCTGTTTGGGGGCACCGGCGCGTTCGGCCCGCTCGATCATGTCGAAATCGGTGAGCAGGTTGAAGGCAGCGAGACCCACAATCGCCACGCTCACCAAGATGCCCATTGGGCCCGACGAGTGAAGGAAGGGAACTTCGAGATCAACGTTGAGCATGTTCATGACGAACTGGAATCCGTACACGACCATGAGGCCCATAGTGGCCATCATGATGCCTCGACGCAGTCGATCAGTTACCCGAATTATGCGACTGGAATAGAGGAACAACATGCTGACAAACACGCCGATCGAGGCGACGACCGCTTGAAGAACGATGCCTTCGTACTGGATCTCGTAGATGTGAGAAATGGCGCCAACTACGGCTCCGTAGAGCAGCGAGTAAAGCGGCGCAATGAACTTGGCGAGATGGGGCATCTTGTTTGCCGCGAAGATGGCAGCAATACCGCCGATAAAACCTAAGAAGATCCACCCAGGGATTTGGGCTGCTTCGAACTCGGTGGGCGCTGCAACCTGGCCCCATCCGATCACGCCGCCGGCAACAAGCAATGCAACCATGATGGCTGCTTTCTGAACCACGCCACCAATGGTGAAGCGATCGTCGGCGACGGGTCCGCCACCTAAATCATTGCCCATACTCGACTTGCCAGCCATCTTCGAGAACGCGGCGCGCTCGCCGGCCGTCAGCGGACTGCCATCGGAATGACCCGTAAGACTCTGCGGGGTAAGAAGTGGGTTAGTGGTCATATTTACTCCTGGAAGATCGGGCGTCGCCGCCCGAGACGCGTTCCCTATTCTCCCACGGCCAGCGCCGTATTGCACCGCTAGCATTGTGTAATGCATTTTTTGTTGGCGTCATCCGAAATCTCCGATGAACTGCGGAGCTTCGACGCTCCACTGTGGCTGTGGATTGCCTTCCTTGTCGGCGTTGTAGCCATGTTGCTCGTCGACCTCTTGGTGCTCAACAAGGAGGCCCACGAAACAACAATGCGCGAGGCGGCCATAACCAGCGCCGCGTGGATTTCGATCGGTCTATCTTTCACGTTTGTCGTCTGGGGAGTACTCGGTGGCGACGCCGCCAACCAGTATCTGGCCGGATTTATCATCGAGAAGTCGTTGTCGGTCGACAACTTATTTGTCTGGGCCGTGATCTTCTCGTACTTCTCGGTGCCGTTGAAATATCAACACCGAGTTCTGTTTTGGGGCATCTTCGGTGCCATCGGTCTACGAGCCATATTCGTATTTGCCGGCATCGCTCTTCTCGACACATTTAGCTGGTTGCTCTATGTTTTCGGTGGCCTCTTGATCGTCACCGCCATCCGTCTGGCTCGGGCTGACGATCACGAAATGCATCCCGAGAAAAACCCGGTTTTGCGTCTGATTCGGCGACTCGTTCCCATCTCCAAAGACCTCGATGGCCAGAAACTCTTCACACGCATCAATGGCAAACGCATCGCCACCCCGCTCTTTGTCGTCCTTGTAATGATCGAGGGCAGCGATGTTGTGTTCGCCGTTGATTCCGTGCCCGCAATCTTGGCTATTAGTCGCGACCAGTTCGTGGTCCTCAGCTCGAACATCATGGCGATTCTTGGTTTGCGTGCCTTGTACTTCTTGCTCGCAGGAGCGAAGGACCGCCTTGTCTATTTAGACGAAGGACTCGCGGCCATCTTGTTCTTTGTCGGCGTCAAGATGATCATCGCCGAGTGGTATCACATCGACACGTTGATTTCGCTGGGGGTCATTACCGCCATCATGACCGTCGCCATAACGGTCTCGCTGAAAAGCAGTAAGAAGCCATCCGCAATCAGCTAACTCGGGCGACCCTCAGAGTCGTTCGAATGTCCAGCCGGTTGGCTGGCCATCGCTGTACGGCATCACACCATGAAAGGCACGCGGGTCGTCGTCGAACACCATCGGGACGAAATGCCGATCACCCTCCCACACCGGTAAGTTCGCCTGCTCACGCTGTTCGGTTTCGTGAGAACACGCTTGAAGCAGTCGCTTGACCTGATGCCATGCGAGGGAGCCTTCAGGGTTTTCCGATGGAACCTCACCTTCGAACCCATCTACCAGGAAGATAAACCCAAGCCAATCCTCACCGTTTTGCCCGAATCCTGGCCAACTAATGGTCCCTCGGAGCGAAAGGGAGGTGAGCGTAAGGTTGGCTTCCTCCATCAACTCGCGGCGCACATTGGCGACGACGTTTTCGTCGGGTTCGAGCTTGCCGCCTAGCCCGTTGTATTTGCCCAGGTGTTCGTCGTCGGCGCGAGCATTGCGGTGGATCAGTAAGACCTCGTCGGTCTCACGGTTCAGCACATAGGCCAAGGAGCCAACGATCGGGGTATACGGCATGGCAGCAGGTTAGGCCTCCGCCGACCGTGGTTCTACGATGCACACATGAGCAAACGTGACGCCACCGACCCGTCCAGTTTCCGTAACGAGCAAGAACGTTGGAACACTCGGTACAACGACGCTGACGACCCCGATGGTGTGCCCGAGGCGTTCGACCGGCTGGTCGGTCTCCTACCGACATCTGGTCGGGCGATTGACATTGCCGGTGGTCGGGGCGGCGTGGCGTCTGCATTGGCGGCGCGCGGACTCGACACCACGCTCGCCGAAGTGTCCGATGTAGCCCTCGATCTCGCCACGGCTCGGGCCGAGCGCCTGGGCGTGACGATCACCCCCCTGTTAGCCGACCTGGCCGACCAACCGTTCCCGGCTGGCCCATGGGACGTGATCAGCTGCCTGCATTATTTGCAGCGTGATCTCTTTCCCGCTATGGCCGAATCGCTGGCACCCGGTGGATTGCTGTTGATCAATATTGCGACGGCGACAAACCTCGAACGAAATGATCGACCCGGAGCTCAGTTTTTGCTGGCCGGCGGCGAACTTGCCACGTTGGTATCGGATCTGGAAATCATTCACCACACCGAGATGTGGAACGACAGCGGTCACCACGAGGCCGAACTCGTAGCCCGCAAGCCTCGTTAGTCGGTGTGACCGGTGTCGTCGGATTCGACAGTCGCAGCCACTACGCCATCGATGTAGGTGACGCGATTGGTTCGAACGGCGGGGACCCGCGGGCCAGGCAAAATGACCCCGGTTAGGTTGCAGGGGTCGCACGCACTGATTGTTACCCGTTCGCCCGACGGCGGATTTTGGCGCAGTTGCTTAAGGCCTTGAGCCGCTTCGGGCAAGGCAAACTGCTCGCCACTAAAGCCAGCGACAAACCGACCGCCCTTCACCAGACCTCGGTCCTCGAATCGGCGCAAGGCCCATTGCAAGTCACGCCACGGAATGGCGAGGCCTTCGTGCGCCACGATGTCGTAGAACACGACACCCCAGCGCATAAGTAGTTGCTCGGCAATGGCCTCGACAACAGGATCGCGATTGGGATCGCGTGCGCCGTCGTCGATGACTTGCCACCGACCAGCGGCGTGGCCTTGGCGCGGCGCCCCGCGACGACGGCGTGATAGCGAACGTTCGGAGCGAACCCGCGCTTTGGAGCCTGAAGCCAATCCACGGATTGGGGCAAACCCATCAGCGGTGATGAGTCCGCATGCGACACCGTTCCACAGAGCGCGTTCGACATCGGTGGCCAGGCGTCCGGTGTCGGCGGACAGTTCGGCGACATAGCGCGCCCCATTTGTGCGCAGCGCTTCAATAATCTCGGCTGTAGCGCCAACGGTTGGTTCGGGGGGCGTCGACTCGCCGCGGGCGGCGTCGAGCAACCATGGCAGGTCATCTCGAAACACGAGCGAAATGGGGGTGGCTTTCGAGGCGCTGGATGAACTTGGTTCGGGGTCCTCGCCAACCGCCGGAACATTGAGCCGCAGCCACATGGTTTGTCCGTCGTGACATGAGTCGTCGAGCCAGCGTTGTGAATAATCACTGACTCGGGCCCGGAGAAGCTCGGGTTCCCACGCCGCAACCGGCGCATGGAATCCCTGTAGTTTCTCGACGGCGCGGCCCAGGCCTCCGGCACCACGCAGTTGCGTGCCTGGTGCAACGTGTTGCCAGCGCAACAAAAACCGCATGTAGTCCTGCGGACTCGATGCCTCGACCGAGCCGCGACGCATGCGCCGTGAATAACTATGCATCCGGGCCAAGAGGCGGCGTGAGCACCATTCGACTTCGGTGGGATTGTCGAAGTTGCGGAAGTGCCCCTGAATGGCGAACCCAGAACTCTCCAGATAAGCAAGACCTACGGCAACCTGGCTGGCTCGTAGCCCGGTGATGGTTGCTAATTCGTCTGGGGTCGCTGGGCTATGCAGATCAAGATGCCCGCGCATGACTTCGGCCGCCACCTGCTCGGGGAAGACTTCGCCCACCGGCTTTTCGGTCTGCAAGATGGCGACTCGTTCGCTGGCTTCGGTGGTGTGCCACCATTCGCCAACCCCATCAACCACAGCATGCACGCGACCACGTTCGGCTAATTGCTCGAACAGCGGTCGCCACCGCTCTCGAGGTTTGGTAACCACCAACAGCGCGAGCAGATCGTGCAACTCGTCAGCGGTGGACGGCATCGGTTCGATCTCGGTCTGCACCTGCACGATGGCATCTATGTCAAGTTTGCCGAGCTCACTAGGGCGTACGGGTAGGCCACGGCGCAATGGCACGGCGTTGGTACGACGATCGACCGCCTCGCCATCGTCGAGGAATGCATACGGGCGAGCCGTGAGAATTTCGTGGGCAAAGGTGGAAGGTTCGGTCGTGTCACGGAAATGGAACCGAACCTCGTTGGTTGCGAGACGTTCCCAAAGCTCGATCAGTCCGTCGACATCCAGCGTCTCGGTGAGTGAGTCGTGAATGGTGGTGCGCACCACCACATGGTCAGGCACCTCGATAGGGCCAGTGACGTTCTCTTGGCACGCAGCGGCCTGGGGAAACATGGCCGCCATAAAATCGTCGGCCTGCATCCGTTGAATTGGTGGCGGGTTCTTCTTGCCACCACGGAAGCGGGGAACCAACAGATAACGATTGAGATTCCATCGCCAACGCAACTGAAACAACGGCTGATCGAGAACAGCCTGAGTAAGGGTTTCGCGAATGTTGCCCGGGTTAATGAACCGAGGAACATCGTCGAGCGGGAAGCTGTGGTGCGGTCCGAGCGAAATGACCGCAGCGTCGTCAGATGCGGCAGCCTGTAACTCGAAGTTGAAGTTCTTGCAGAACTTCTTGCGTAAGGAATAGCCCATGGCCCGATTGATACGACCACCCCAGGGCGAGTGGATGACCAGTTGCATGCCGCCGGATTCGTCGAAGAAGCGCTCGATCACCAGGTCGGTTTGGGTGGGCATGATGCCCAATATGGCCCGACCTGTGGCCAGGTAGGTAACGACCAGCGATGCGACCTCGATAGCCACGCCCGCGTTCTTGACAACCCATTCGGTTGCTGCGGCAAGATCGTCGTCCTCGATGAAACCGTCGATAGTGCTGCGAAGGTCGGAGACCTCAGCCGAAAGTTCAACGGTACGAGCGGGCGATTCCCCGATCCAGAACGGAATCGTGGGGTGTTTGCCTTCGGCATCAACAACGCGCACGACACCACCAGCGACTTGGCGGATCTGCCAAGCATGGGTCCCTAACAAGAACACGTCGCCTGCCATGGACTCGGTGGCCCAGTCTTCGTTTACGGTGCCGATCAGGATGTTCTCGGGGTCAGCCACTACCCGTAGATCGCCGTTTTCCGGAATAGCCCCGCCGGAAGTGAGTGCCGTTAGCCGAGCACCCTTACGACCGCGGGCTTCGCCATTGATGGCGTCGTAATGGACATAGGCACCCCGGCGTCCACGACCGGTTTCGACCCCGTCGGCGGTTAGCTGCAGTACCTCGTCGAAGATCTCGCGTTCGAGGTCAGCATAGGGTGCGGCCCCTTTGACCAGCGCAAATAGATCGTCGACTAACCAATCTTCGGCCGCGGTCTCGGCAATGATCTGTTGGGCCAAGATGTCGAGCGGCGCAACGGGCGGGTGGATCGCATCGAGGCGACCGGCCCGGATAGCCAACATGAGGCCAGTGCACTCGACAAGTTCGTCGCGGGTCAGTGGATACAGGCGACCCTTTGGCGTGCCGTATCGCGTGTGATTAGACCGGCCCACTCGCTGTAAGAATGTGGCAATGCTGCGGGGCGAACCGATCTGACAGACCAACTCGACTGGGCCGATATCGATGCCCAACTCCAAAGACGCCGTTGCTACAAGGCACTTAAGCTCACCGGCTCGCAACATGTGCTCGACGCGGAACCGGCGATCCTTGGACAGCGAGCCGTGATGGGCCGCCACCACATCGTTGCCCATGCGCTCACCTAACTGATGAGCAAGTCGTTCAGCCATGCGCCGATTGTTGACGAATACCAGCGTGGTGTGATGCTGCTCGACAAGTTCGGCGATCTGGTCGAGGATGTCGTCCATCTGTGAACCGGACGCCACCGCTTCGAGTTCGGCATCGGGAAGTTCGATGGCCAAATCGAGGTCTCGTTGATGGCCGCCGTCGACCACCACGCAGTCGACGGAACCATCGGCACGCGTTTGTCCACCCACCAACAACCGAGCCACAACCTCGATGGGCTTTTGGGTGGCGGAAAGGCCAATACGAACGAGCGGTTCTTTGGTGACATGATCGAGTCGTTCGACCGTTAACGCCGAATGACTGCCCCTTTTATCACGGGCCAAAGCATGGATCTCGTCGACGATCAGTGTGTGCACGTCGTGCAGCATTTCGCGACTGCGAGCAGAGGTGACCAATAGATACAGCGACTCAGGAGTGGTGACCACAAATGCGGGCGGATTGCGCAACATCGCCGCCCGCACGGACTGCGGCGTATCACCAGTGCGGGTACCCACCCGAAGATCGGGGGCAGTGAGCCCCATTGCCCGGGCAATGGCCGCTATTTCGGACAAGGGACGATCAAGATTCTCCGCAATATCAACCGCCAAGGCCTTGAGTGGCGAAATGTAAACCACCTGCGCCTTCTTGGACACCTTGTGACCCGCGGCATGACGCATGTACAGGTCGTTGATTGCCATCAAGAAACCGGCCAAGGTCTTACCCGAACCAGTAGGCGCCGCTATAAGCGTGTGCTGGCGATCAGCAATGGAGGGCCAACCATTCACCTGAGGCGGCGTAGGTCCATCGGGGAATTCGTCTTCGAACCACCGGGCCACCGCCGGGTGAAAAGCGACGCCATCAACGACGTCGGTGCGCGGCGCGACGCCAGTTCCGGCTAGCGGGGCAAACAACGCACCCTGGTCAACAACGCTCACACAATTAACCTAACAGCAGGGTGTGACACTGTTCTTTCCTCTAGTCGCGACAGCTTCGCTATCGCTCCCAACGAGGCTGCCTCACGGACCAACGCCCGGCATTTCCGTTCCGGGCTACCCGGTTCCTCGCTCTAGTCCTACCAACCATCTTCTTACGTTTTCGCCTAGTTGGTCGGCGGCGTAGCCACCCTCTTGGAGGACCACCGTTGACAAGCCCAATTCTTTGACCAGCGCCCCGCAGCGTTGGAATCCATCTTCGGTCACCGAGAGATCACTAATCGGATCGTCGTAGTACGTGTCCATGCCCAACGAAACCACAAGTGTCGATGGTCCAAAGGCCTGAATTTTCTCCAGTGCTAGGCCGAGTGCGCCAACAAACTGATCGTCGGTGGTGCCCTCGGCCATGGGCATGTTGACATTATTTCCTAAGCCGCGACCGGTACCCACTTCGTCGGTAAAGCCCGTTAAATACGGGTAGGCCCGGATCGGATCACCATGCAACGACACAAACTGCACATCGTCGCGGCCATAAAAGATCTGTTGGGTGCCGTTGCCATGGTGATAATCGACATCCAAAACCGTGACCTTGCCGCCGGTAGTTGCTACCAGATGGTTGGCCGCTATTGCGGCATTGTTGAAGAAGCAATAACCGCCGTACGCCGCCCGCGGTGCGTGATGGCCGGGAGGCCGACAGAGCCCATAGGCAGACGACTCGCCTGACACCACCAACCCCGCGGTGCTCAACGCCACATCGACTGATGACCGTGCTGCTTCGTAGGTGCCCGATGTCAGCGGCGTCGTGGTCTCAAAACACCACCAGCCGAGTTCCATGTCGACCGATGTTGGACGCTTGGCCGGGCCCATGCCTTCGCGTAACGCAGCCATTGAAAAGACGTCGGGGACAACGTCGTGCGTGGGGCCCACCTTCAGCTGATAGCGGTCCCAGGCCGTAGCCAGGAACTGGTTGAGCCCAGGGTCGTGCACCGCATCAATTGGTTTGGTCCCCCATTGTTGCGGATCGACAAACTCGAATTGCTCGTCACTTTGCAGGGCCGCACGAATGATCTCGGCTCGCCCTGGATGTTCAAAAGGATCCTGAAACGCCGACGACTCGATTTCGCGCTGGGGGTTGTGCAGTTGGTGGCGATCGGAGTAGACGACTTTCATCAGTACTTCTCTCTAATACATGCCCCCGTCGGAGGCCTCGCCACTGCCCATGGCACTTGCCAACTCGCTGGCGATGCCTGCCTTGAGTGCAACCAAATCTGAGGTAGCCGTGATCATTCGAAAGCCCATTTCACGACGCTTGCTCACCAGCGCCGAACTGGTGTGACAACCGGCGACGACCCCGGCGTTATTGGCGGCCGCGACAATCGTCGAGAGGGCCTCCATGAACACTGGTTCGTCGTCGTTGTTGCCGGGCGGAAGTCCCAAACTGATCGACAAATCAGCTGGTCCGATGTAACAGGCAGAAACACCAGGTACGGCCAAGATGGCATCGACGTTGGCCAAGGCCTCAACCGTCTCAATCATTGGGATCGCCGAAACATTTGCATTGGCGTCCTTGTAGTACTCAGATCCATGAGCAATCCCGGCACGAACAGGCCCATAGGACCGCGTACCCGCAGGGGCGTATAGACAACTACGCACAGCGGACTCGCATTCCGCCACGGTGTTGACCATCGGGATTATCACCCCGACCGATCCAGCGTCGAGAACCTTCCCGATGATGCCCGGCTCGTTCCACGGCACACGGGTAATCGCCGAGCAACCCGCCAATTCGACCGCTCCAAGCAACGCGGGCACGTCCCCATAATCGGTGGCTCCATGTTGTAGATCAATACACACATAGTCAAATGCCGCGCTAGCCATTGTTTGGGCGGCCAAAAAATTGTTGGTCGTCATCCAACCACCTACGGCGGTGTCGCCGCTGGTCCATTTGTCCCGCATTGGATTAGTCAGCATGAGTTCTCCCTGGATATGTGCATGGAGACCTTACTTCGGCTGGCTGACGAAAGGCCTACTCGCAGAATCCAACGTAGGGAGTTCCGACCTGATTGATTGGGTCACTAATCCCATTGGAACCCACGAGCGTGAAATCGAATCCAGCGTAAATGGGCAAGCCAAAGACGTCGTCAACAGTGGGCACCCCACCATCGGCCAGCACCACGGTGTCGAATGCTGCCGTCATGTCGTGACCGTTAGGCAGCAGAACTTCATCAAGTTGCGGGCCGCCGGGAATCACTGCACCCGTTGCGAAATCGACCCGGTAGGTCCAGTAGTCGAATGTCTGGATGGCGCCGAAATCATAAAAATGGGCGGCCAAACCACCCCAGGTAAGTGTGCGCTCATTGTTGCCCGGACCGTCGAAGGGGCAGCCTTCGATCCAGCCTGTGTCGTGGGACGAACCGAACCACGCGTTTAAGGCGGGCATTGCGGCCAGGAATCCAGTTCCTATCGCCACGCCGCCCAGCTCAAGTTGGCCCACCTGGACCGTTATGAGCGAAACGGGATCGATGACCGGGATTTCGGTGGGCGTCGGAGCAGGTGGCGGCGGGACGAGCGTAGCGGTGGGTTCGGGCACAGTCGTCGGAGCTGGAACCTCAGTGGGCGCCGGGACCTCGGTCGCCGTCGGGGCTTCGGTAGGGGTCTCATCGACCGGAGTTGTTGTGGCTGCCGGTGCGTCGGCGGTTGGTTCAGCGGTGGATGTCTCCACCGAAAGACCCTCGGTGGTACAAGCCGCACCGAACATTGCCACAACAACGAACATCCAGAATTTCTTCATGCCGCAGACCTTAGCCCTGAGGGCCGCGACCGCGCTAGAAGGCTTCTCATTGGGTATGCGCCCACCGGGTCGGTTCGTGTGGTCAAATCAGCCCATGGTTTCTTCCTTCGACGACGGACTCTTGGCCGGCCCGATGGACCTCGATGCTCCCGTGCAACGAGGTATCGAAAAGAAGAACCTCTTCGTAACCATCGGAACCGTCCTCACTCATCGAAGCAGCGGCACCGAGGGGGCTGTGGTCGAGTTCGTTGAGGGCAAACGGGTAGCGCTACGCGATCACTCCGGTCAGGACCACCACTTCAAGCCAATAGACGGGTTCTTTCTGCATCTGGGTAAACCCGTTGCGTTGCGGGCACTGCGTCACCACACGAAAGCCGTTGCCGCTCCAGCCATGACCGCTTCTGGCTCGGTAGACACCGGCCATGTTCCCGCTCGGGTGGCCCGGGCCAGCCGAATATGGGTGGAGGGCATCCACGACGCCGAACTCATCGAACGCATCTGGGGCGATGATCTGCGCGTCGAGGGCGTGGTGGTTGAACAACTCGAAGGTGCCGACGACCTTACCGATCGGGTACGTGGCTTCCAAACCGGCGAACGCCGTCGCATCGGCGTCCTCCTCGATCACCTAGTGCCGGGATCCAAAGAGACCCGTATCGCCGAGTCAATCAGCGACCCAAACGTGTTGATCTGCGGCCACCCATATGTTGACATTTGGCAGGCCATCAAGCCCAGCGTTGTTGGCATCCGAGCATGGCCGGTCATTCCCATGGGCACACCGTGGAAGGAAGGCATCATGGCGGCCGTCGGTTTCACGGGCGAGTCGGGCCGTTTCTGGCGTGAGGTTCTCGGCAAGGTGAATTCTTATAAGGACGTCGAAACACCACTGATCAATGCCGTCGAGCAATTGATCGATTTCGTCGCTGTTCCCGAATAGTTGTCCGAGTTCGTTTTTCCGGCCCAATTGGGCCACCATGGAACGCGTGACGCGCACGATCCACACCCCTGTTCTTATCGATGCCAATCTGGCGCATGTTCTCCACGACCGGTATGCGCACCGACTCGATGAGGTCTTTCTGCGGCAACCCGGCGGGCCAACGCTCACCTATCGGGAGTTAGAAGCCCGAGCGTCATTGTTCGTTGGCGTGCTGCAGGACGCCGGAGCGGTGGTTGGCGATCGCATTGTCGTCCAGGTTTACAAGTCGACCGACGCCGTGGCGCTGTACCTCGCTTGTCTGCGGGGTGGGTTCGTTTTCGTCGCCCTGAACCCTGCGTACACCTCCAACGAGGTCAGCTATTTCGTGGGCGACGCCGAACCGTCGATCATCGTGCATGCCCCTCACGCGCCAATCGAAGCGGTCGAGGGGATCACTAGAGCGGCGTTCTCGCTCGGCGTCGACGGCACCGGAACGTTGGTTGACGCCACTGCCAACGTTGACCCAGTCACCGCGATCGTGCCCAGGTCTTCATCAGATCTTGCGGCCATGCTCTACACCTCCGGCACAACAGGTCAGTCCAAAGGCGCCACACTTTCCCATCAAAATCTCATTGTCAATGCCTTTGCGCTACATGACAGTTGGGGTTTCTCCTCCGACGACGTGCTGCTGCACACGCTGCCTATCTTTCACGTCCACGGGCTATTTGTTGCCTTGCATTGCGCCATGTTGAGCGCATGCGAGGTCATCTTCTTGCCCAAGTTTGATCCCGACGCTTTCTTTACCAACCTGCCCGATGCCACGGCGCACATGGGCGTACCCACGTACTATTCCCGTCTCGTCACCGATGCTCGACTCACCCCCGCCGCTTGCGCCCATATGCGACTGTTCACATCGGGGTCTGGTCCCCTGTCCGAGTTAAGCTTCAATGAATTCGAGGCGCTCTCCGGACATCAAATGGTCGAGCGTTATGGCATGACCGAGGTGGGGATTTTGACCTCTAATCCGCTCGACGCTGATCGAGTCGCTGGGACCGTTGGTTACCCGATCCCAGGTGTGGAGATTCGCGTGACTGACGAAGCAGGGGTGGCAATTGCCGACGGTTCACCGGGAGCGGTCGAATGCCGCGGTCCCAATGTCACCGAGGGTTACTGGCGCATGCCCGACAAGACGGCCGAGGCAACCGCCGACGGCGACTGGTTCCGCACTGGCGATGTTGGCACGCTGGCCCCTGATGGGCGGCTCACTCTGGCCGGACGTTCCAGCGACATGATTATCAGCGGCGGTCTCAACGTCTACCCCTCCGAGATCGAAAGTTGCATCGAGGAATGCGACAGCGTCAACGAGATCGCCATTGTCGGATTGCCACATAGCGATTTCGGCGAGGCCGTGACGGCGTTTGTCGTTGCCCACAATGCTGACACGGTGGCCGAAGATGTAGCGAGCGCGTGCGACGGAACCATCGCCCGCTTCAAGCACCCCAAACAGGTAATCGTCGTAGACGAACTACCCAGAAATGCCATGGGCAAGGTGCAGAAATCCGTGTTGCGCCAAAGCTTCGCCACGTTCTACGACAAGTAGCCGGATCGGCGTTTGAGTACCCGCCTCCACGGGCTACATCGCAGCAACGAACCACAACCGCAGACAACGCCCTACTTTTGCTCGAACCAATCCACACACTGATTAGGACGTTGCACTGGGCCCGACTGTCTGACCGACATTCTCACTCCATGTCTGACAGAATGGACCATGGCCGAAGACCCCGGTACAACGGCACCAGACATCGTTAACGCACAGCAGCGACTTGTCGACATCGACCAAGAATTACGCGATCTTCCTGCCGACGCGTTCACTGAGCGAATAGCCCTGACTGACGAAGCCGACGCTTTTCGCAAGGTCATGTTGCAGCCCGACCCAGAAGCGCTCGCCGCAGCAAAGGCGAAGTGGGCGGGCCGCGCCGGCCGCAAAGGTGCGCACGAGATCGACCCCGAGATTGCCAAGGCTGTTGCGGTTTCCAAAGGCATGGGCGCAGGCCACGCTGGTGGCGGCTAACCCAAGTTCACGTAGTCACAGTCGGTCACGCTGGCGACCTCTTCTCACTCAACGCCGCTGAGTCAAGAATCATTGATTACACCACGATTTGGGCATATTAGTGCTTGCGTACGTCAGTACTGTTTGTTATGGTTATGGGTACTGAACCGGTTGTTTGTGGTTCCCCTTTGTGGCCTAGGTATGGCCGCCCGTCTCGTTCGCTTACCGCACCTCTTTGTTGGGTGGTAGGCACCGATTTTGGGGGGAGTTTCACGTGTCAGAACAACTACGACAGTTAGCTGACAGTGCGGCTGCTCTTCGTGACATTGATGTGTTCGATATGTCTGGCCCTGAGTTGGAAGAACAGTTGCATGTTTTGGTTTCGGTGGCGCCATTGTTGGCGGCGGCTACTGCTGAGGCGGTGGCGGCGTTTGATGCGTCGATGCAATACGAGGTGTCGGGGTGCCGGACGTCGGCGGCATGGTTGCGCGCCAATTTTAATATGCGGTCTGCTGATGCGAAGCGTCTGGTGGGTACCGGTAAACGGTTACGTCACATGGGTTTGACGTTGGCGGCGTTGTGGGATGGCCGGATCACTTTGGCGCATGCCGATCGTTTG
>CAXMUI010000123.1:0-2964 GCA_964196475.1 uncultured Acidimicrobiia bacterium | reverse complement strand
GCGCATAAGCGCTTGGTACGCGCCAATCAGCAACTGCTGACCGGTCTGACCACGGGCGAAGAAGGTACGAGAAACCTGGGCACCACCGAAAGAACGGTTGGCCAATAGCCCGCCGTATTCGCGTCCAAAGGGCACGCCTTGGGCGACGCACTGGTCGATGATATTGGCCGAAACTTCGGCCAAGCGGTAGGTGTTTGCTTCACGGCTGCGGTAGTCGCCACCTTTGATGGTGTCGTAGAACAACCGGAAGACGGAGTCGCCATCGTTGGTGTAGTTCTTGGCAGCATTGATACCACCCTGGGCGGCAATGGAATGCGCCCGGCGGGGAGAATCGTGGAACGTGAAAGCCTTGACGTTGTAGCCAAGTTCGCCCATCGAAGCCGCAGCAGATGCACCAGCGAGACCGGTACCGACCACGATGACATCGAATTTGCGTTTGTTGGCCGGGTTGACCAACTTCATGTCGAACTTGTGTTGGGTCCACTTGTCGGCCAAGGGGCCGTCTGGAACGCGTGCGTCGAGTGATCCGATCATTCGCCGGCCTCCCCGTGTTCGGCGGCGGCACCGGTGAGTCCACACGGAGCGTCGCAGTTGTCTTCGTCAACCAGGCCAGCTTGCACCGCAAGGGGGAAGCTGAGGTTGCCGATAAGAATGATTGTGGCTAGGCCAGCAGCCAGAGGCTTGCGGGCTGAATTGATCTTGGGGCTGTTGATGCCCAGGCTTTGGAAGAGGCTGGAGACCCCATGAAAGATGTGGATCGCCAAAGCGGTGTTGGCCACGACGTACAAGATGGCGACGGGCCAGTTCTCGAGACTTTCGACCAGGTTGTGATACGGATCGCCTCGCTGATAATCGACCCAAGGAATAACGCCCCAAGTGAGATCAGCCAGGTGATACAGGACGTAGAACAAGACGATGGGACCAGTCCAACGCATGGTGCGTGATGCGAAGCTGACGGCGATGTAGTCCTGGCCGGCTGCGTATTTTTGGTTTCCGGAGAGATCGGAGTCGGTGTTGGCCTTGGCGCTCATGCGAGACAGTGAATATGCGGCATGAATGTGCAGCGGGAACATCACCAGGAGACCAATGCGCAGTCCCCACACAAACCAGGTGCGAGGGAGCACATCGGTACCGATGACTCGCAAAGTTTCCGCGTATTCGTGGATCTTGACGGGACCCTCGTAGACGTGAAAATTGCCGATCATGTGGAAGATAACGAAGCCCACAAGACCGATGCCGGTCAGGGCCATTACCCACTTTTTGCCCACAGCCGTCTGATAAATATTCAGCGGAAATGGCAACTGCTTCGCTTGTTTGCGAATTGGCTGCGGTGTGGGTCGAGTGACATTAGTCATCGACGGTTGGCCCCTTTCACTGCGAACCTCGGACCAGGCGCAGCATGACTGTAAGTTCTAGGCAGCAACGCTATCCGAGTAGCTGCCCGACTGTGTAACCGGCGGCCGACTTTTGGCCAATCACGGTTCAGATAATTTGGGCGTCGTACCGGTTGGTGGCAGTCTGATCGCCGCTGAGCAGCAGAATTAGCGTTACTGGGCCCGTATCTGTGGGTGCGACCCAGCTGAGATTGCCGATTCGCGTCACAGAATCGGCGCCGATTTCGCCTTGCCATCGCCAGGTATAGGTGCCACCTGGCCACCGCATTTCGGCCTTTACCTCGCCGGACATCACCTCGCGTAAATCGCTTACTACGTGGAGGTCTAGGGCGATGGCTTCGCCGCCGCGTAGCGAGGCGGGCATGCGGTCGGCCACAACGATGACAGGGGCGCAAGCTTGGCGAACAGCCGCGTAGGCCTTTTTGGGAACACGGTCGTGGTCGAGCAACGAGGAAGAGATTGCTGGAGCAGGGTCGACGAGATGATGCAATGAGAATCCACCGGTGGGGTGATATTTGAGGCGTCGTAGGGTTTCGATTTGGCGACGTAACAGTTGTGCTTGGTAGCGCTGACTAGTTGTGCGCCAGTCGTCGAAATCGTGGGCGTCGGTAGGGGCAATATGAGCGGCGAAAGGGCGACGCTCGTACCCGTGTCGCTCTGAGAGGGTTTCCCAGTCGAGGTCGGGGAAGTTGGCTTTGTCGATGAAGTCGTCGCTGTGCGGCACCGAACCGGCACCGAACTCGGAGACGAAACGCACGGCACGTGGGAGACGACCGGCCAGGCGCACCAGATCGCGTTCGTTACCCCATCGCCAGCCGTACCACAGGTGGGTGTCGGTGCCATCGAGTTGAGGCGGATGCGGCCAAACACCGGAGTGGGAAATGACCGGACGAGTTCCGTCGGCTTTTTCGATGGTGTGCTTGATGGACCGGTCGAGGATCGACTTGTTCCAACTGGGAAGTTGTTGGCCGATAGCGGCTCGGATGCCGCCAAAGCGAGGTCGGTCGATAGCGGGGTTGACCGGTCCGTCGATGACCGGACTGTTGTGGGCGCACCACACCACGACTGATGGGTGATGGGCCAGATTATCGACCATTGATTCGGCGAGGTGGATGGCGTTGCGGCGGATGCGGTTGGAGTAACCCTCGTGCAGGGGGAAGTCTTGCCACAACAACATGCCGAGACGATCGGCCGCCTCATAAATCGCCGGATGCGCTACGTGGGCTCGAAGCCGCAGCAGATTGAGGTTGGCATCGAGTGCGAGGGCAATGTCGTGGCGGGCGTCGGCGAGGGTGGTGTTGGCGATGTCGAGACGTTGAGGGGCATAGTTTGCGCCCTTAATGAACAGCCGTTTGCCGTTGATGGTCAGTTGGTAGTCGTCCATCTTGACGCTGCGAATACCGGTGACGATGGTGCGTTGGTCGCTGACCTTGTCGTCGACGAATGCCTCGACCTTGAGATCTTGCAGGGTGGGTTCACCCAAACCAACCGGCCACCATAATTTTGGGTTGGGAATGGCGAGCAACCATTCGACGCGGTTCTCGCCCGCGCTGACGGGTTGGTCGATACT
>CAXMUI010000122.1:0-10330 GCA_964196475.1 uncultured Acidimicrobiia bacterium | reverse complement strand
TCCCCCTATGGATTCGCTATCGCAGCGGCAAATGGGCCACCCTCGGCCCCACCCGTTAATTCCTGCAAGTATCGTGACGACGTGAGCGACAAATCGATCGAGATTCAAGATGGCGAGACGGTCTGGACGTTCGACCGCGAGTTCATGGAATCCAACTGGACCTGTATTTGGGGCCAAGGCTGCCACGGCATCGAGAAGGAGAAAGATTCGGCAAGTCAACTGGGTTGTTGTTCGGTAGGGGCCCAATTCACTGGCGAAGAAGAAGCCATGTTTGTCGGGGCAATGGCCTCGATGGTTGACCCCAAGCACATGCAGTTCTCCAGCGAGGCACAAGACGGTGGCGTATTTAACGCGGAACGCACCAACACTCGGGTGGTCGAGGGCGGGTGCATCTTTCTCAACCGTCCCGGGTTCAGTGGCGGAGCAGGGTGCTCGCTTGACATAGCGGCAGCCGAGGCCGGCGAATCGCGCCTCGATTGGAAGCCCTCCGTTTGCTGGGAACTTCCGATTCATATCGACTGGAAACCCATCGACAACAAGCTCGAACGGGCCACAGTGCGAGCGTGGCGACGCGAAGACTGGGGCGACGATGGCGACACTATGGCCTGGTGCTGCACCGACCGCAACGACGGCACCGACGCTTTCGTCGGCACCGAACCGGTAGTCGATTACATGGCCGAAGAACTACAAAACATGGTTGGTACCGAGGTCTACGTCGAACTCAAGCGTCGACTCACGTAGCGCCTCAGCTACGGTCATGGTCATGACTTCTCCCGCTCCACACGAGACGCAAATCCGAGTGCGCTTTGCCGAGCTTGACCCCTACGGCCATCTCAACCATGCGATGTACTCCACCTTTTTCGAGCAAGCGCGGGTCGAAGCCCTAGAGGACATCGACCTCGGCCTCCACACGCTGGTGAAGGACGACCTCACTTTTCTTGTCGTAAAACTCAATATCGAGTTCAAGCGACCGGCCATGGCCAGCCAGATCGTGACAATCAAAACCCACCTCAGCGAGGTCCGGCGAGCCACCAGTACTTGGATGCAGGTCATGTCCCATGACGACAACGTGTTGGCCATCGGACGTATCACCGCAGCAATGGCATCGATGTCGGGTCGCCCGGTCAAGCCGCCCGAGTGGGTCATGTCTCGACTCGCTCCGCTCATGATTGTCGACTGATGCTGGTCTGCGGCGGGGAAGCACTCGTCGATTTCTTTCCGGGCGATCACGAGGGCGCCTGGACCGCGATGGCGGCTGGCTCACCGGCCAACACGGCTATCGCCGCTGCCCGTCTGGAGACCTCCACTGCATTCCTTGGCTCGGTTGGCCACGATCGATTTGGTGTTCAATTTGCCCAGCACCTGGAGCAATCCAATGTCGTGACAACATCACTTCACCGCTCAGATGCGTGCACAGCCTTAGCCATTGTCGAACCAGGTGGAGCACTACACGAACCAGGGTTCGTCTTTCATACCGGCAACACTGCCGCGGCGCTCGCTCCCCCGCCGCTGCCAGACGAAACCACCGTTCTCCATCTCTCGGGATCGGTATCCATGGTGCTGGAACCCTGTGCTGGTGCTTGGATCGAGCTTCTCATGGCAGCACACAAGGCTGGCGTACTTATTTCCTTTGACCCCAACTTCCGTCCGTCGGTTGTTGGCGATCAAATGGCGGCCGCTTCTTTGATGGATCGTTGCCTCGACTATGTCGACATTGTGAAGGTCAGCCGGGCTGACCTTGCTTGGCTAGCCGGCGGCATGGATCCTGGTGCCGTTGCACAGAGTTGGCTCAATCGCCATCCTGCGGCCGTTATTTTGACCCAAGCCGAGGCGGGCAGCACGGTTTTTACCGAGCGGTTTGAGGCCTCAGCATCGGCCGAACCCGTTCAGGTCGTCGACACCGTCGGGGCGGGCGACACATTTACCGCTGGCGTGCTCGCCACCATGATCGAGGCAGGCGTTACCTCCCGCCCCTCGCTCGACGCCTGCAATCGCGACACGTGGATCTCGGCTATCACTCTCGGTGCTCGGGCAGCCGCGATTACTTGCAGTCGACGCGGCGCCAATCCGCCAACTCGGGCCGAACTGAACTAAACAAGGGCTATGCCTGCCAAACCGAAGAACGTTGTCGTTGTCCTACTCGACTCGCTCAACCGTCATCTGTTGGGTGCGTACGGAAGCACCGAGTTCGAGACACCGAACCTCGACCGTTTTGCCGCCCAACATGCAACCCGGTTCACAAAGCACGTCACGGGTTCACTTCCATGCATGCCCGCCCGACACGATATTTTGTGTGGCGCGCTCGACTTCCTTTGGAAGCCGTGGGGTTCCATCGAACTCTGGGAACAACCTATTACCCGGGTTCTGAGTAACAATCACGTCACCACGATGTTGGTTACCGACCACCCGCACCTGTTCGAAACCGGTGGCGAGAACTATCACACCGATTTCACCGGCTGGGATTATGTCCGTGGTCACGAAGGTGACCCCTGGCGAACGTACGCCGACCCATCATGGATGGGTACACCCGCCATGCCAGCTCGTTCCGGCGATTGGTGGTTCAAGAAAACCTATGGTCTCGATATGGAACAGCCCGGTTATGACCGGGCACGAACCCATTTTCGCGAAGAGGCCGACTATCCCGGCCCTCAAACCATGACAGCGGCAGCAAACTTCCTGCGCAACGCCACGCCTCACCACGATCGCTGGTTCTTGTTCGTGGATGAATTCGATCCGCACGAGCCCTTCGATACTCCCGAGCCATGGGCCAGCAAGTATCAGGACGAAGTCTGGGAGGACGACTGGATTATTTGGCCACCTTACGCCAACGGCGGCATCGCCAACGGCGACATCACCGAGCGCGAGGGACGCCATATCCGTGCCAACTACGGAGCAAAACTCTCCATGATCGATGATTGGTTCGGGCGTATTCTCGATGCCTTCGACGACCAAAGCCTCTGGCAGGACACCGCCCTCGTGTTGTGTACCGACCACGGCCACTACCTGGGTGAGGAACGAGACGGGAAGGATATTTGGGGAAAGCCCGGCGTTCCGCAATACGAACCGCTTGGTCACACGCCGATGCTCATTAGCTGGCCCGGAGTCGACGGCGGCGGTACGTGCGATGCGCTCACCACGAACGTCGACATCTTCGCCACGTTGGCCGACGTCTACGACGCCGAAGTCGACCATGTAACGCATGGTCGATCGATGGTTCCATTACTAACCGGCGAGGCTACACAAATCCGGGAATGGGCACTGGGTGGCTATTACGGCAAATGGGTACAAGTCACCGATGGAACCCGCAAATACGCACGTGGAGCCGTCGACGACAACTTTCCGCTGGCTATGTGGTCTAACCGATGGTCAACGATGCCGCTTCACATTCCGGGTTTCATTGGCCTACCAATGCCCGATGATCGAGCGAAACTCGACCACATGCCAGGCTCGGACATACCCGTCATCCGTCAGCCGTTCCAGGATGGTGACATGTTGCCATTTTGGGCGGGAACCGACGCCGTTGTGAATAGCAACTTCGTCTTCGACCTCAGCAGCGACCCCGACGAACAAGAGAACCGCGCCGGCGAGGCAAGCGAGCATGCACTAGTCGACATGCTGCGGTCAGCCCTTGACGAAGTATCTGCCCCAACGGAACAGTATTTACGGTTGGGTCTGAGCTAGCCCACCTTGGACTGCATGAGCTGATTGACGACCTTGCCGTCGGCTTGGCCTCGGGTGGCCTTCATGATCTTTCCTACGAAGAACCCTTGTACTTTGCGGTCGCCTTCGGCGAAGCGAGCCCATTCGTCAGGGTTCTCGGCAATGAGTTGATCGAGAATACTTTCGAGTTCGCTGTTGTCCATGGCTTCAAAACCGTGGTTCGCGGCAATTTCGGTGGGATTGCCACCCGATGCCACGAGATCTGCCAGCACGGTCTTGGTTTGGGTCGATGACAAGTCGCCCGCTGTTTCCATTTGCACTAGCGCCACAAACGACTCGGTAGACATTTGACCAGTTCCGTCGGCCAAATTGTTCGTGAGATGTTTCACGACGCTGTTTCCATTGCCACCCGCGGTAATGACCTCAAACGCCAAATCGTCCTGACCACGCCCGACAACAAGGTCGACGGCTTCAGGGTCAGCACTCGACGCATCGAGCAGTCGCGTACGACGAGCAGCAGGCAACATCGGCATAGTGTCACGGATGTGCTGAACCTCTTCGTCGGTCGGCACCAGTGGCACCAAATCAGGTTCGGCGAAGTAACGGTAATCGTCGCTGTCTTCCTTGGAGCGACCCGAAATCGACCGTCCACCCGCTTCGTCCCAGTGACGAGTTTCCTGGTTGGGTGACTCGCCGCTGTTGTAGAGGTCGATGTGCCGATTGGCTTCGTACTCGATGGCCCGACCAAGTGATCGGATCGAGTTGATGTTCTTGACCTCGCAGCGAGTGCGAAGTTCGTTGGAACCCAACGGGCGAACCGACACGTTGGCGTCGACTCGCATGGAGCCTTCTTCCATTTTAGCGTCGCATACATCGATGGCCAACAAGATGGCCCGGAGTTCGGACGCATACGCCTTGGCATCTTCGATGCGGTGAATGTCCGGGCGACTCACGATTTCTACCAACGGCACACCGGCACGGTTGTAGTCGACCAGCGAATGGGTGGCATCGTGGATTCGACCCGACCCGCCAATGTGGGTGGACTTGCCGGTGTCTTCTTCGATATGAGCCCGCTCGAGATGCACCCGAACACCGTCCGGCAGATCTAGGTAGCCACCGACGTTGGTGGGAAGATCGAACTGAGTGGTCTGATAGTCCTTGGGCATATCGGGGTAGAAATAGTTCTTGCGAGAGAACACGGACCCTTGCACCTCGGCGTTAAGCGCCAAGCCGAGACGCATGGCGTATTCGACGGCAGCTTCGTTGACCGATGGCATCGAACCCGGAAGTCCGAGACAGACGGGGCAGATATTGTGGTTCGGTTCTACGCCAAACTTATTTTGACAGCCACAGAACAGCTTGGTTTCGGTGGAGAGTTCGCAGTGGACTTCGCAGCCAACTACAAGCTCCCAACCTTCAGGGATAGCCGGATCGATGATCGGTTCGTGATCATCGGGAGTGAAGTAAACAACCGTCATAGCAGACTCCTTTCCAGCGCTGCGCCTACTCGGAACATGGCAACCTCGCCGAGCAAGGGGGCCAAAACCTGCACACCGATGGGCAGGCCATCGTCACCTACGCCGTAGGGCACTGACATGGCAGGATGACCCGCCAGGTTGGACGGGATTGTGCAAATGTCGTTGACGTACATGGTCATCGGGTCTGCCGTTCTGGCGCCAATTTCGAAAGCCGTGGTAGGTGCCGTAGGAGTGACGAGCACATCGAACTTCTCGTAGGCGGCCGCGAAATCGTCGATAATCAACGTCCGAACTTTTTGTGCTTTGCCGTAATAGGCGTCGTAGTAACCCGCCGACAACGCGTAGGTGCCCAACATAATGCGGCGCTTGACTTCGTCGCCAAAGCCCGCGGTGCGTGAGGCAATATTCATGGCTTCGTTGTTGGCGCCATCCTCGCGCAAACCGTAGCGAACGCCGTCGTAGCGACTGAGGTTGCTGGATGCTTCGGCTGGGGCAATGAGGTAATAGGCCGAGAGGCCGTAGACAACAGAAGGAACCGAGACTTGTTCGACAATTGCACCCGCCGCGGTCAACGCGTCGACTGCCGCTCGGGTTCGGGCCTGAACATCGACTGCGATACCTTCGATGCCGCTGCCATCGAGTTCGGAGATCACACCGATACGCATGCCTTCTACGCCATGGTCGAGCTCACTGCTCACCGGCAGAGCGGGCAGCGGGATAGACGTGGAATCCATGTGATCATGACCAGCAATAGCCTCGTACAACGCAGCCGCGTCGGCCACATTGTTTGCCAAAGGGCCGATCTGATCCAGCGAACTTGCGAAGGCGATCAGGCCGTAACGCGACACTGCTCCATACGTGGGTTTGACACCGACAACGCCACAGAACGATGCAGGCTGCCGAATAGAACCACCGGTGTCGGAGCCAATGCCCAACGACGCAAAGCCGGCGGCGACGGCAGCTGCGGAACCGCCGCTGGAACCGCCCGGCACGACATCAAGATTCAGAGGATTGTGTGTGACCCCAAAAGCTGAGTTCTCGGTGGAGCTGCCCATGGCAAACTCGTCGAGGTTGGTTTTCCCCATCGTTATGGCGCCTGCAGCGGCCAAGCGGTCCACCACGGTGGCGTTATACGGCGGTTCCCAGCCTTCGAGAATTTTCGATGAGGCTGTGGTTGCCACGCCCCGAGTGCACATGTTGTCCTTGAGAGCAAGCGGGACTCCTGCCAAGGGTCCAGGGTCTTCGCCGGCAGCCACCTGGGCATCGACAGCGTCGGCCTGAGCCAAAGCGTCATCGGTCATCACCAAATTGAAGGCGTTGATGTCGCCCTCGCGTGCTTCGATGGCAGTGAGGTGTTCTTCGACCACCGAACGGGCCGTGCGGTCGCCGTTACGAACCGCAGCGGCCAGAGAAAGTGCTGTCTCGGTCATTACGCCTCCCCAAGGACGGGTGGTACGCGGAACTGGCCCGACTCGGTCGCAGGTGCTTGCGAAAGCACTTCCTCGCGGTCGAGACTGGGACGCACAACGTCGGCCCGCAACACATTAGTCATGGGATACGGGTGATAGGTGGGAGCTACATCGTGGGCATCGAGTGACTCGACGTCGGCCGCGTGTCCAAGAATGTCGGCGAGCTGTCCCGTGAACAGATCGAGTTCTTTTTCGGTAACAGAGAGGCGAGCCAACGAGGCAATGTGGGCCACGTCCTCGCGAGAAATCGGTGATGACATGCCGGCAAGGATAGCTAGCGGAAATCACTGCCCTACCGTTTTCTCTGACAGACTGGGCGATATGCCCCGTTATGAATTCCTCCACCCAAACTGGATCGATGCCGCTTTGGCCATTCGGGACGAATACGCAGATCGCGTTGAGCCCACCTCCACCTTGGTTCGGCTCAATCTCGTCATTACCCGAGTACCGTTCGGGGACAAAACCATACGAGCATGCGTCGATACCTCCGAAGGGTCAACCATTCCGATTTTGGGACATCTTGATCCAGCCGATGCCACCATTATTCTGCGTCACGAGTTAGCGAAGTCCCTATTGCTCGGTCGCGATGCCAGCGCGGCAATGACGGCGTTCCTCCTCGGCCAAATCAAGATCGATGGTGACGTCACCAAGCTCATGGCCCTACAAGCAACCAGCCCCAGTCCTGCGGCCAAGGTGCTTGCCACAGAAGTACGCGATCGCGTTTACGCAATCACCGACGGCTTTTAAACGTCTTAGACACCTTCATCATCTTCAGCAATACCTTCCATAAAGATAGTTACTTCGTCGCCCCGGAAACGTTCGGCTCCAGCGGGAGGATCGGTTGTCAGCACGGGATTGCCGGGCGGGCCCTCGACTTCAATTACGACAAAACCGGCATTTTCGAGTAGCTCCTGAGCATCGGCAAGATCGAGCTTTTCTACGTCCGGCACGACAATCGGTTCGCGGCCAAGTGACACCAGCAACTCGACCGGGTCACCCACGGCCAACTCCGCACCCGGCGGGTGCGACGCAGAAAGCACAATGCCTTCGGGAACGTCCTGATCGAATGCCTCATCCTGGGTGGCAACAAGACGTTGCCCTTCGAGCAGTGCCTTCGCTGTAGCAAAGTCAGCCCCCACCAATCCCTCAGGAACATTTCGTGGCGCGGGACCATCGGAGACAACGACACTTATCGCCGTTCCGTTGTTGAGCTGCGGCAACGTGTCCTCTATCAAGAGAACTTGATCGACGAGGGCGTTCTCATCAAATTGCCGCGTGACCTCGCCCAGGACCAGATCGGATGCCTGTAGTAACAACTCAACCTCTTGAAGCTGCCGACCAACCAAGTCGGTCGGGAGCGTGGCTAGAGGCTCACCGAGGCTGACCTTAATGGTCACGTCGGCGCCATCTTCGAGTTGCGTTCCGGGTGATGGGTCCTGTGACAAGATCGTGCCGGCCGTGGTCTCGGCTTGGCGTAATTCGTCGACGTGGACTGTCCACCCGAAGGCTTCGACCTGTCCGTCCAGCGCGTTAGCGGGCTGATTCACCACATTTGGCATGGCGTTGGTGGCTACCTGCGACGCGTCGTTTAACAAGAGGCCGCCTGCTACTGCGCCACCAATTAGAAGCAGAACGACCACTGCCCATGGCCAGCGCCGTCGCTTGATGTCTCCACGTTCGATGGCTGAAAAGCGTTCATTACGCTCGGCAACCTTGGCGCGGCGAGCAAGAACCTTCTGTTCCTTTCGCGTGAGCTGGGACTCATCCGTTGAAAACGTGACGTCGTCTACGGCGGGCGGTGGTTCATTCGCCAATGCAGCCCCCGCTCCCAACTCGGTCAGGTCACCACTTTGGCCGTAATCCCCGTCGGCGTTGTCCGCTCCTACTAGGGGTAAAGGTTCGGGCCGAGGCAGTGCATCAGCGGTGGCCATCAATGCGAGGGCGAATCCGTCGGCGTCAGGTCGACCGCCAGGGTCGATTTGTCCGGCGGCTCGCAGCGCATTGCTCAGCGGGCCGACGGCGCTGCCCGGCACGTAGTTGGTTGCGGTCCGGGCCATCAACGTACCGAGTGACGTGTCGGCGTCGAAAGGCAAATTTCCTTCGATCGCTTCGCCGAGAACCAACGCCAACGAGTAAATGTCCGACGCCGTAGTGAGCGTCTCGCCGATGGCCTGTTCGGGGGATGCGTAGCGTGCCGTCCCTACAAAGGCACCGTCGGGTTCGGTCACCGACGCCTCGGCCAAAGCGCGGGCCAGACCGAAGTCGGCTATCCGTACGCGCCCATCTTCGTCAAACAACAAGTTGTCGGGCTTGATATCGCGGTGCACAAGGCCGCGCCGATGGGCGTGATCGAGAGCTCGGGCGGCTTCGAGTCCGATGACGAGCGCTTGGGATGGACTGAGCCGTTCACCATTGTCGAGCATGCTGCGCAAGCTTCCGCCCGACAGGTATTCAGTGACCAGATAGGGCACTTGATCTTGGCCCCAGTCGTGCACCGCCATGATGTGCGGGTGATTGAGCCCTCCAACGAGACGCGCCTCGGATTCGAATCGGCGTAGGAACATCGAATCGGTGGCCAGGGCTTCGTGGAGCAATTTGACGGCCACCCGTCGCCGTAGCCGAATGTCATCGGCCAAGAACACCTGACCTGAGGCGCCAGCCCCGATCGAGGACACCAACCGGTATCGGTTGTCGAGCACTCGCCCTATGTGGTCTCCCATGCGTCCTGCAGTCACGACGCGAGAGTAGTTCTCGAACACCCCTCGGTGGATGCATCCCACCCAACTTCGGGCAGACTGGGCGGGTGACCAACCGTCAACTTCGTATCGCCGTTGTGTTTTGCACGGTTGCCGCCGTGTTGGTGTTCTTTGTTGCGTTCTTTGTAAGTGACCACGGCAGCGACGACGACATCACCGTTTCTCAGAATCCTGCGATCGAGGCCATTTTTCCTGAGCGCAGTGACGAGGTTCTCCAGCAGGAGAAAGTTTCGCTCGACCTCGCCGCTGGATTCGAGGGTTTGATCATTCGTATCAACGACATCGAGATCCCCGCAAATCAGGTCACCTTCGATAGCAGTCGCAACATTGTGGGGTTTGCCCCGGGTGATGGCAAGGCATTGGCCACATTGTTGCCCGAGCAGAACTGTGTCGAGGCGCGCTATTGGCGAAGTTCAGAGGGATCAACGCTGGCGAAGACTTTCCATTGGTGTTTCACCGCTAGCTAACGTTCGTTAGTTTGTATTTTCGTCGCTTGTAATCTGGGGCACTTCGCCCTTCTCAAGCAATGTGGCGAACTGGTCTTCGGATATGACGGGGACACCCAGGTCTTCGGCTTTGGTGCGTTTAGACCCACCACCTGCTCCGGCGAGCAGTGCCGTCGTTTTTTTCGACACGCTTCCTGGCGATTTACCCCCGTGCGCCTTGATAAGGTCTTGCACTTCGTCGCGGGTGAATCGGGAAAGCGAACCAGTAACCACGATCGACATTGCCTCAAGGGTTTGGGGAGTGTCATCGAGTTCGGGTCCATCAAAATTGACGCCGGCATTTCGCAACTTTTCGACAATTTCAAGGTGGCGATCAACGCGAAAATACTGGTGCACCGCAGTGGCCACGATGGGTCCAATGCCATCGATGGCAGCGAGCGATTCCTCATCGGCAGAAATTACTGCGTCAAGTGAGCCAAACGACTTCGCAAGAAGTTCGCCGATGGTGCCACCAATGTGTC
>CAXMUI010000121.1:0-8416 GCA_964196475.1 uncultured Acidimicrobiia bacterium | reverse complement strand
GTGTGTGGCCAAGTCGAACGCTACCGAAAGGCCTTTCTGGCCGGCTTCGAGATTGCGGCGATAAAACGCATTGGACGCGGCTGCGGTAGAGAACCCGGCGTACTGTCGGATTGTCCATGGCCGACCCTGATACATGTTGGGATATGGCCCGCGTAAGAACGGTGGCTGGCCCGCGGGCACCGTTGGGTCATGCGCCACGTCCACCGACGTATGTACCCGGTCAATTACCAGCCCTTCGGGGGTCGTGTAGGCAGCGTTGCCTTCCAAAAGCCGAGCTAGATCGGCGCGCATCGTTTCCTTGATAGCGGTCGCCGCCAATGAATTCGACGAATTAGGGCCGAGTGGGACCGTCGCAAAGTTCGGGATCATGCGCCCGCCCGCCACGCCTGCTTGATTGCGTCAAGCTTCTCGGCATCAAGCACCTCAGCCAGACCATCGGCTCGTTCGATGGCCTGCACAAGCTGCCACGCCTCCTGGGCAATCTGTTCGCCAAGAGTTTCAACATAATTGGCACCGGCCGCGACATCAACGAATTCGCTGACATGGGCCTCGTCAAGGAGAAGATGGTGCGTATTGCGCGCCAAGCGACACGACCGGTCGCTGTTTACCTCCAACGGCAAAACCGTGATGGCATCGGCCCCGCCGACACCCGCCGCGAAGCATGCCGAAGTATTCGCCATTACATCGCGCCACTCATCGGTCGCTGGCGAACCAACCACGACCCATTGCTGTTGTTGAACCTCAGAGCCAACGGCCGACACCTCAAGCACCCGAGCCCACAAGCGGCGGGCCGCTCGCAATTTGGCAATAGAGACGAACTGATTGGCGGTGGCCTTGTACCGGAACTCGATCTGCTGTGCGGCATCGGTTGCCGAAAGTCCTCCATTGACCATCGCCCGCAAATAGGCGATGCCTACGGAAATAGACACGCCAACGTCATAGGCTGGATCCTCTGGCGCCGACCCATCCGCATCTTCCGTGCCACCCACAGTAGACACACCGACCGACCGCACAGGAGCAGCCCCGTCCGCACAGGACGACGCAATAGCAATTAGTGCTGCCTCGCCCGCCGGTCCCAACTGGCCCGCCACGCCAATAGGATCCACCGCCAGCGCACCACGACGGGAGTCGGCCGCAATACCTGCTGCATCCCATGCCCCAACAATGCCCCAAGCCAGGTCTCCCATGTTGGGAAGGCACGCAACGGGAGCAATATCCAACATGACCCCGGCGAGAATGCCGAGATTGGCTTCGGGTGATGAGCCGCACACCAAGACCGCTTCAGAACCACCCTGCAAATCGTCCAAGGCGGCTTCGTTAGTAAACCCAGCTTGGCGGATCTGCCAACGCAACGAATTTCTCCAAGCGGTCATTGCTTGATGGTAGATGCTCCCGCCCAAACAGCCTCCACCAGTTCCACGTTTGGTTGGTTTACGAAGTAAGTTCGCAGGCATGTCCGACCCAGCCAACAACCCTCTTGATGCCACCGATCTTGCCGAACTCGTCAGCTCAGGGGAAGCCTCCCCTCTTGAACTTGTTGATCAGGCCATTGAGCGCATTGAACGGCTCAACCCCAAGATCAATTCGGTCATCCACAAACGCTATGACGCAGCCCGCGATGAAGCGCGGGGAGATCTGCCCGATGGACCGTTCAAAGGTGTTCCTTTCCTCACCAAAGATCTGGGCTGCGCCATTGCCGGCGAGCCGATGCACTTGGGCAACAAGTTGCTCAAAGAAGTCGACTTCCGCTCCCCTGTTGACTCATTTCTCTACGAGGGTTTCAAGTCCGCTGGCCTCATAACCTTGGGACGCACAAATACTCCTGAACTCGGCTCCACCGTGACCACCGAACCCGTTGCATATGGCCCTACCCGCAGCCCGTGGAATCTCGACCATTCGGTTGGTGGATCGAGCGGCGGATCAGCCGCATCAGTGGCGTCGGGCATGGTGTCCATGGCGCATGCCAACGATGGCGGAGGCTCTATCCGCGTCCCCGCGAGCGAATGTGGACTGGTTGGCCTAAAGCCTTCCAAGGGGCGGGTCTCCCAGGGCCCACTCGTAGGTGACTCTTGGGCCGGCGCCACTATCGACGGCGTCGTCTCCCGGTCGGTGCGCGACAGTGCCAAGATTCTTGACGTCATTAGCGGTCGTCGGGTCGGCGACCCGTACACCGCCTCGCCGCCAGCACGACCCTTCGCCGACGAACTTGGCGTCGACCCTGGCACGCTGCGAATTGGCCTCGCTCCAACAGTCGGCGATTTCACCACCCACCCAGAATGTCTGGCCTCGATCGAAGCCACCGGCGAACTATTAACTTCGCTTGGCCACAACGTTGTCATCGCCCAACCCGACGCGATGTACACCCAAGAGTTCAACGACAGCTTCTTGGTCATGTTGGCGGGGAGTACCGCTGCCGATCTCAACATGCTCGCTTCGCTAATCGGGCGCGAATTTGGCCCCGACGATCTCGAACCAGACAACTTCATGATGTACGAGATTGGCAAGACCGTCACGGCCTCGGACTATCTCAACGCCGTCACGATGTTGCAGGCGTGGACCCGACAAATGCACAGTTGGTGGACGTCTTTCGATGTACTGGTTAGCCCGGTAGTTGCTGCGCCACCGCCGAAGATTGGCTGGTTGAGCGACCCTGAACTCGGACAAGGCCGTCTGCTTGAGTTTCTCATTTTCACCGCGCAGTTCAATATCTCGGGCCAACCAGCAGTTTCACTACCGCTGCACTGGACCGACGACGGCTTGCCCGTTGGCGTCCAGTTCGTGGGCGGTATCGACGATGAGGCCACCCTCATCCGTCTGTCTTCCCAGATCGAAGCAGCCGCTCCGTGGGCCCACAAACTTCCTCCGATTTTTGGTTAGATCTGAATGAAACCGATACCGCCAAACTTCCTACTGGACACCCCAACAAGTGGAAAATTCTGGCCATTATGTGCACCTGATTTGTTTACCTACCCCGCAGGTGCGGCCGAGGATCAACCCGAGTAACTACACGACCAACGCTGAGCCCGGTTCTAAGAACAGATTAGGGTCATCGCCGAGGTCAAACTTGCACGGCGAGCCACCATTTGGGCCCGAGCAACTCCGATTACCACCAAACTGAACCACCAAATAAATGCTGATACCACCAAGATCGTCGCGATATCGGCGGGTGGTCGCATAGAAAGAATCGGTCCGAAGCCAAGCGGTATGGCTGCTGCCGGACGAACCCGACGTTGCATCTCATGTAGTGCTTCCGCTGCTGCCGACGGTGAAAGCTTCCGCACACCAGGAACCAACCATGCGACAATGCGCGAAGTTCTGGACGAATCCCGCCCTATCCAGCTGATGTAACGCGCTGCCTCTCCGGCCGCGATAAGTACGAAAGCCAGCGCTAGAGCTTCTGCCAGTCCAATACGCGTAGGTGACAGAAGGGCGACAAGCATTCTCGGCAGCCTAGTCGGCCAGCAAATTAAGTTCCACCAGCAGTTCGAAGTGTGCCGTTCGGCCTAAGCACCACCATGGTTGAAGAGTCACAACCGCCACCCAGTGCCCTACGCTCCCATCATGCGTGTCGGTGGCGTTCCTGAACATTTCAATCTCCCTTGGTACTCAGCGATCGAGTCGGGCAAGTTGCCCAACGTCGACTGGATCGATCACCCAAGCGGCACCGGTGCCATGATGGATGCGCTAAGTGAGGGCGAACTTGATGTCGCCGTGGCCCTAACCGAAGGTGCGGTTCAAGCAATCACCGGCGGGCTTGATGCGCGAATTGTGGGCGTCTCTATTCCCAGTGCATTGCAATGGGGGGTCCACGTGGCGGCTTCATCGACGTTTCAGGATCTCAGTGATTTGGTGGGTACTCGTGCGGCGATTTCACGTCGCGGTTCAGGATCACATCTCATGGCGTACGTTTTGGCGGACCGCCTCGACTGGGCACCCGATAC
Source organism: uncultured Acidimicrobiia bacterium (assembly GCA_964196475.1). GTDB lineage: Bacteria > Actinomycetota > Acidimicrobiia > Acidimicrobiales > JAHEJN01 > CAWKZT01. Next base: position 4,475 of record CAXMUI010000121.1, on the reverse strand, counting down.
CGACGACCATTTTGTCGAGATTGGCACGATCGACGGGGCACGCCAAGCACTCGCTGCAAACGATGCTGAATTTTTCTTGTGGGATCGCTTCATGACTCAGCCGGTTGTAGATGCAGGCGAGTTTCGCCGGGTCGGAGTCCAACCCACGCCATGGCCAGCGTTTGTGATCGTGGCCCGCAGCCAACTACTGGCAGACGAGCGGCCAGTGCTCGACGCGGTCCTGACCACGGTGGCCGCTACTGCGGCAACACTCAGCGCACGCAGCGACGTAGTCGACCTAGTGGCGAAACGATTTCACCTGCGGCCCGAGATTGCGCAGGCTTGCTGGGACGTCACCGACTGGGCCGATGCCGGAGCCCAAGTCACCGCTGCTCAACTGCACGACGTACAAACGACCCTGCTCCGCTTAGGACGAATCGACGTGATTCTTGAGGCCGACCGCCTGTTGGCCTGATTTCGCCGTGACATCCCAGCACGCAATTACTAACACCTGCTACGTCGAAAACGAAGTCTCTACGAGAGGCGTCTACGCTGCTCGATGTGAACGCCATGTTGATTAACCGCCGCCGTCTGACTGCTGAGTTTCTCGGCACGCTAATCCTCGTCTTGGGTGTCGTGGGTTCGGGAATCATGGCTGCCAACCTCAGCCCCAATGATGTCGGGTTACAACTGCTGCAAAATGCGTTGGCCACCGCTGGTGTGCTGTTCGTGATCATCACGATCTTCATGCCCGTGTCGGGCGCATCGTTCAATCCCATCGTCACACTGGCGGCAACCGCCTTCGGCGACTTTGACCGGCGCGAGGTGCTGCCTTATGTGATGGCGCCGTCTCTCGGCGGCGCCACCGGAGCGATCCTCGCGAACGTGCTTTTCGATCTCGACGCCGCTCAGTGGGCCACGAAGGATCGTGATGCCTCGCACCTGTTGATTAGCGAGGTGGTAGCTTCCGTCGGTCTCTTGTTAGTAATTTTTGCCCTGGCGCGAACCAAGCGGGAAGCCCTGATCGCTCCTTCTGTGGCGTGCTACATCGGGGCTGCTTACTACTTCACCTCGTCGACAAGTTTTGCCAATCCAGCCGTAACCATCGGCCGCATGTTTAGCGACACATTCGCCGGAATTGCCCCGGCAAGTGCCCCGCTGTTCATCGTGATGCAACTTGTGGGTTTGGTGCTAGCGGTACCGCTAATCAAGTTCCTGTGGCCATCAGATAACTAACCCCAACCTTCCCAACTGGTAGGCCCAGAAGACACCAGGACCCCCCATCGCGCCTACCAGTTCGGTGAGTGAGGATGAGGGGTTGGTTAGGCGTCTTGCATTGGATTCATTTTGATGATGCTGAACATGGCGCCGGTTGGGTCGGTGAGTGAGGCCATTCGTCCGACCGGAAGATCCATCGGCGGGACAATTACCGTGGCGTTAAGTTCTTCGGCCTTGGCACATGTGGCATCGCAGTCGTCGGTACCGAAGTAGATACCCCAGAAGCTGGGCATGCCCTCCATCGGCGGCTTCATTCCTCCCGCGACAGGAACCTCACCCAACATGAAGCTGGTGTATTCCTGTCCGGGGGCCATTTCCATTACCTGGCCATCCCAGCCAAATACATCGGCGTAAAAGCTTGTCGATGCAGCCAAGTCGGTGCTGATGAGTTCGTTCCATATCAGACTGCCTGGCTCATTGACGACGGTGGCGCCGATGTGGTCTTTAGGTTGCCAAAGGCAGATGACGGCCCCAGCGGGATCGACTACGACGGCCATTCGTCCGGCGGCCATGACCTCCATCGGTGGCATCATGACCTGCCCACCTGCTGCCGTGACCTTGGAAATTGTGACGTCGGCGTCCGCAACGGTGACGTAAGAGTTCCAGAGGCTAGGAATGCCCATGTCCGCTTGCTCGGGTTGCTGTTGCATCATGCCAGCCACGTTCTCGCCACCGAGCGAGGCCATGAGGTATTCGCCACCTTGATCAGTGGGATTGGCTTCGAAATGCCAGCCAAACAATGCACCGTAGAAACTTTGAGCAGCCGCTGGGTCAGAGGTCGACAGATCGATCCACGATGGTGTGCCGGGGGCATAAGACGAACGAACAGGCATAGGAATCCAATTGATTGGTAAGTAGTTACTTACCTTCTATCACGCTCTGACGAACTCTGCACGCGAATCTTTCTCAACTGGTAGGCCCAGAAGACACCAGGACCCCCCATCGCGCCTACCAGTTCGATGAGGGTGGGTTTGGGTTTGGACTAAATGTGCGGCAAGACGTCGGCCGCGAAACGTTCGATTTGATCGGCGGTCTTGGTGTAAGCATCTCCAGGCATATTGGGGAAAATAGTGAGGTTCTGTAGACCCAATGTGTCCTTGTAGTAGGAAATACCTTCCACCACATCGTCGGCCGACCCAATAATCCACGTGCGGTTGGCCAACGACTCGTCGAGGGTTGGAATTAGTCCGGGTTGTGCGGGATTGCCGTCGGCATCGGCGTAACCACGACTCCAGCCATAGGGCCCGAGGAATTTCCAGAACTCATCGTGGCCATTCTTTACCGACGCATAGGCCTCTTCGTAGGAGTCAGCTATACACGTGTTGAGCACGAGCATACGATTTTCACCCGGGTCCAGGGCACGATCATGAGCGGCCTCGTAGAACCCGGCGTACTTGTCCCACCATTCCTTAATGAACAAATGGTTCTTTAACCACATAACTCCGCCGTAACCCCGCTCAGGAACGGCCTGCAGTGAGGGTGGCGACGTAATGGCCTGCCAGGTGTCGAACGGGGTTAATGGACGAGGAACCAAAGTGAGGTCCTCGACAAACCCGCCCCGATCAGGAATACCGGCCGGCGGAAAGTCGTAGACCTCGCCGTGATAGTTAAATCGCTCGTTGTTCAACGCCAGGTCGATGACATCCATTGCCTCGGCGAACTGCAGGCGGTTAATGCGATCAGCCTCAGCCTGGTCGGGATTATCGAAGCTGCCAATTGCCGTGCCCAAAGGCTCTGCTTCACGTGGCACGGTGCCTCGGCCCACTCCCAAGATTCCCCGTCCTCCCGATAGGTTGTGAAGCGAGGCGAAGTCTTCGGCCATACGCAACGGATGCCACTGGCCAACGATGTTGAACATAGAGCCAATACGAATCTGTTCGGTTCGTTCAGCCAGGACAGAACCAAACAGCAAACCGTTGGGTACAACTTCGTACCCCTCGTACTGAAAATGATGTTCCGTAAGCCAGAAGCTGTCGTAGCCGAGCCTGTCGCACAGCACGCCCATGTCGAGCATCTTTTCGGTGGCGCTCCACATCTGCTCGTTGGTGAAACGACGATCAGTTGGGGCGGGAAGTCCGGCCCCCGCATCGTCCATTTCGACCCCGCCGAATAAGAACACTCCTGTACGCATTTCGGTGACTCCAGGTAACGAGGACCGGATAGCAGCCCTACCTATTGATTCAACCATGACACCCACTGATTCGGCACTTCAGATTGGAGGTTGTTACGTTGCATTCATGGCTAGGACCCAACAATCCCATGATGAACTCGTCGCTGAGTTCACCGGTGGGCTAGCTCCCGAGCAATCTTCGCTGCCGGTTTTCGCGGGAAACGACCTCCTACGACCTGACGGTCGACCTCGTCCTGACTTCCGCGCTGAGCTACGACGCACTCCCAATTTACGCAACGCTCTGGCATGCGTTTTTACCTTGGCGCAGCCATTTGTGTTTGTCTGGGCTGCAGTGACCATCAACTATTGGGCGTTCTGGCCGGTGGCCTTCTTGGCGATGGGAACATTCTTCGCCCGTAATAACACCTTGTTTCACGAGGCTGCCCATCGGCAGTTATTCTCAAATCGACGCATCAACGACCTTGTAGGCGAACGGATCTTTGGGTGGCTCCCCTACGGCGACGGTTCCAACGCCTATCGCCTCGCCCACACGCAACACCACCGCGACGAATTCGGCCCCAAAGAACCCGACTTTGGACTGTATGCCCGCTATCCGATCCCCAAAGACTCGATGCGGCGCAAGCTAACCCGCGACGCCATCGGGATCTCTGGCTACAAGAACTTACGTCCAGTTCTGATTGGAATGTTCCGCTCGGGGTATCGCAAGCGGGCGGCCATCACCATTGCTGGCCAAGCGCTGATCTTTGTGATCTTCTGGGCACTTGGCCAACCGTGGATGTATTTGGTGCTTTGGTTTGCTCCATGGATGACCTATTGGCGGGTCGTAAACCGGCTACGTTCGCTCGCCGAGCACGCTGGCATGACCCGCTCAGATGACCGACGACGCACCACGCATCACATCCAACAAAGCATCGTGCCCCAAACACTATTTACGCCGTACAACATCGGCTTTCACCTAGCCCACCACGTCGACTCAGGCGTCTCCATGCGCAACCTTGCGAAATACCATGAGGCGCTCGAGGAAGCCGGATATTGGCCCGCCGAACTCACCCATCCCACCTACCGCAGTTTCTGGAAGACGCTGGTG
>CAXMUI010000120.1:0-6156 GCA_964196475.1 uncultured Acidimicrobiia bacterium | reverse complement strand
GAACCGTGCAACCAAGTACGACGGTAAGTGCACCACGGATTTCGTTATCCCAGGCGATGCCGCCTAATACATCTACTAGTTCGAGCATCACAGACTCCGCTCGTACGCAACGATGGCGTCGACTTGTTCGGGGGAAAGAAGACCACCACGTTCGACCGTGGCACCATCGGCGTCTTCGATTTCGCAGAACCCAAAGACCTTCGAAAGATCGCTTGTGTCGCGGTCACCAATACAAGTCCCGAATCCGGGCATCTGCCCACCACCATCACCGGTGCCGGTAGCGCCGTAGGGCACACCATCTTGGGAACCAACGGAAACGAAATCGGCGTGTTCTTGAGCCACACCAAACTGGCGAACGGTTGATCCGCCCGTGAGGTTCGGACCATAGCCGCCACCACCGGGAATTTCGAGTGGGATGAGCGACGCAAAGGGCTGATCGCTATCACCAACGGCGTTCGAACCCCAGGACCAGCCTGCCGTGTGGCAGCGCGCACAGCTATAAGAGCCACCAGCAATTGGGTTGTTGAACAGCAATTCGCCGTATTGTTCGAGTGACGCGTTAGCAACATAGTCGGCTACGGCCGCCTCAATTGCTGTTTGATCACCGGCGAAGTCGGTGTCGCCTGCTAGCACAACGGTGCGGGCAGCGAGGTCGACACCAGCATCGACCTGTTCGGCAATCTCTTCAGGGGTGAGCTGAATGGACTCGAAGTAATACAGCAACTCATCAATTTGTTGCGTGGTAAGAGGGCCACCACCAGGGGCACCCCACGCAGGCATCGGCGAATTCGGGCGACCAAAGTTGAGCACATACCGAACTTCGTCTTCGGAGAAACGGTAAAATACGTTGTCTAGCGCCGGAGCATTCCATGACGCATCGGCGATGTAGCGGCCATCGTCGTCAAGCACGGTGTAGGAAGCAACACCACCGACAGCTTCGGGAGCATGACAGGCCGCGCAGAGTTCTTCGAAAGCTTCGCCTCCCCGACTGGCTTGCTGGGTGAAGGTGTCCTCGACATAGCCATCGTGACGACCCGGTTCGCCCAACCAGTACAACGGGAGACCAACCGCGATAATTGCCAAGAAGACCAGCGCCATAGTAAGGCTTTGGTCCAGCTTGGTCGTCTCGAGTTCGTCGTCGGACAGATACGGCTTCTTGTTGGCGGCGAGTTCGGTTTCGGCACCAATGTCGCCACGGCCGTTGATGTAGTTGTAACCGACATAGCAAATGAAGCCGACAACGACCAACAGGCTCAATACAGCACCCGTTGTTCGATAGGAGTTTGAAGCCGCAAGTACGGCGGAGAAATCGTTCATGATTTACGAATGACCCCCGCCCACACATGATGGGCCTTCGGGCTCTTGGCCCGTGGTGTTTGTACCAATTGGTGGGCCTTCGATGACTGCACCGGTGTCAACAACAAATTCGTTGCCGCCAGAAATCGAGACCGCGAATCGGTCCATGCCGCGCGGTGCTGGCCCGGAGCGCTTCTCGCCGACACGGTTGTAACGAGAACCGTGGCAGGGGCATTCGAACCACTGCGAGGTGGCACATTCGGGCACCCGGCAGCCGAGATGAGGGCATTTTTGGTAGAGCGCAATGAGGCCCTCTTCCATAGCGACCAGTTCGGGGCCGCTGTAGGCCGACCGAGCTTTTTCGAGCGATCCATCGGGGTATTCAGTGACCCACAAACGACCTTCGGCCAGGTACAAGAAGTTGCCGTTGTCGCGAATTTTGTTCTTGAGATCGCCAATGTCGCCCAAGTTGAGCGTCCCACCGAAACCGGTGATACGTGACGGCCACAAGAAGGCGATGCATGCAGCACCAAAACCGGACAGTCCCAGGCCAAAGAAGCCAATAACTGAACGATTAAGGAACTGGCGGCGAGCAACGCCGACTGTCTGGGGATCGGGGGCAACCCACTCAACAGGAGTGGAGTCGGCCACGACAATTTCGCGTCCAGTTTCGATGCGAGCTAACGCAGCGCTGCGTTCTACCTCACGGCCGGTTAGGTCGGGTGTGGTACCTAACGAGACGGCGGTTTCGACGCCCTTATCGAGCTGTCGGGTTTCGCGAGACAAACGTCCGGTGGCTTCACCGGTATCGCGCTTGGACAAAGTTACGAATCCAAGCACCGCAGCAGCCACAACTAATGCAGCAACAACAATGAGAATCATGAGCGAGCCTCCTTGGAGACTGGACTGCAGAGGGGGGAGAAAGAAGTACCCATTAGAGATCGAAGAACAAGCCTTCCTGCCAAGGCAGAACGAAGTTCTGACCCGGACCTCGGAAGAACGAACCAATCATTACCAATACCGACCAGAACATGAGATGGACCGTCATTATTGATATGGCGAATTTACGTTTCTCGGGCGATTTCTCAGGATTACGGTCGCCGTACGGTGCCAAAATCAAGGCAAACAGCGCAATCCCGGGCAACGTCACTCCAGCCACCATTGGGTGGAACATGGTAAGCAGTTCCTGCAGACCGAGGAAGTACCACGGGGCCTTGGAAGGGTTAGGGGTTTCGTTAGGGTTCGCTAACTCGAGCAAAGGAGCGTTGACAAAGATCGAGAAGATCAGAGTGAAAGCGGTAACGGCAAGAGCCGCCACAAACTCGATGATGAGCAGGTGTGGCCAAGTGTGGACCTTGTCCATGGGTTTGGCTTTGAGGTCCTGAATGGACCCGGACTTCACGACGGTGAGTAGGCGTTGGGTGTGACCACCCGGGCCAGTGACTCCAGCCCCTGGACCACCCAGGGCAGGCGTAGAAGCGGCAACAGGTGTTGCCGCGGCAACCGTGCTGCCAGCGTCGGATGCAGTGGGCTCGGCGCCCTGTGAGCGAGCCGACTTGGACCGCGCCAACAGATGAGCAGGAATCTTGCTTGCCGCACCAGTAGGCGCTTCGGCTGGCTCTTCGGCCGTCGGAGCAGCTGCGGGGGCTTCGGCTGGCGCGTCGGCACCCGCTGCCTTGGCAGCCCGGTCGCGGGCCTCTTGAGCCCGCTTGAGAAGATGTTCTGGAATTTCGGCCATGGAAGTTAATCGAGTCGCTTATAGCGGACCCGAAATACCTCCGTCCTTGCGGACACGCCAGAAGTGGATGGCCATCAAGATGACCGTAACAAACGGAAGCATCAACACATGAAGCACATACCAACGCAGCAAGGTGTCGGTGCCAATTTCGACACCACCAAGCAAGACGAAACGAACTTCTTTACCGAATACGGGCGTAAAGCCCATCATATTGGTACCCACCGTTACCGCCCAGAGCGCAAGCTGATCCCAAGGAAGGAGGTAACCGGTGAACGAAAGCAGCAACGTCATCATCAACAAAATGACGCCAATCACCCAGTTGAATTCGCGAGGTGGCTTGTAGGCACCGTGGTAAAACACGCGCGCCATGTGCAAGAAAACAGACAGCACCATGAGGTGGGCCGCCCACCTATGCATATTTCGGACCAACAGGCCAAAGGTGACCGAAGACTGCAGGGTATAAATGTCGTCCCATGCAGCGGAAGCAGTGGGCCGATAGAAGAACATCAAGAAAATGCCCGTGACCGTAAGCAAGATAAAGAGGAAAAAGCTCAGACCACCGAGGCACAGCGTGTAGCTAACCTTGACGGCGTGCCGCTTCACCTTGACGGGATGCAAGTGATAGAGCACCGAGTTCATGATCACATAAGAGCGGTTACGAGGGCTATCGGAATAGCCCTTGCGAAAGATCGAGCCCGGGCGGAAAATTGAATTCCACGCTTGGGAGCTCTGCGTATTTTCGACCAGGTCAGTGTTTGCTTGACTGATGCGCTCGGAAAGGGTGGGTTTGGCCACGTCTGTAATCTCCTACGCGAGCCGCATGCCATAGCCGTAGCCATGCCCTGCGTTTCGTTGGTGGGTGTCGCCTTCGGCAATTGGATCGCCGAGTTTGCCTAAAATGATGACGCCAGTTGGGCACCGATCGACACAGAGAGCGCAACGGGTACACACGTCGTCATCGATAGTGAAAATGGCTTGGTCCTGCGGGTCGGTACCGGGAAGTTCGGTTCCCTCGGCACTAGCAATAGCGCTAGTGCGTACCAGATGAATACATTTCCAGGGGCAAATGTCGACACAGCCCTCGCAAATAATGCATTCGGACTGATCAATGTGAATGTACTGCTTGGGCTTTACCCGAGCATTAAGCCAAGCAGCGTCGACTTCCTGCAGGACATAATCGTCGCTGAAGGCCGGAAGGGGCGGATTGGCATCAGTGACAGCCACTAGTTTCGTACTCCTTGACGGACCAGCGGACGGCCGAACTTAGACCGGTCGACCGTATCGGCGCCGGCGGGTGCGACTGCACCTCGTCGTTGCCACATGCTGAACAAGGCAACGTGCCCAACCAGCAGGATGCCGTAAATAAGAACAGCGATGACGTCACGAATTACCAGATAGGTGAGATCGAACGGCAAAATGTACTCGAAGATTCGCTCGCCGTCAGGCAAACCAATGTCAGGTCCAAACAAGAAACGATCCGAACGCCATAACAGTTCGGAGTCGGCGTAGACCAAGAATTGGTGCGGCAGCACGCCGTACGCAATGAACATAAGCATGAACACAAAAGTGGCGCCAGCCATTGCCTCGCCCCATGTTGCCTCTTTGTCGGCCGGGCGACGTTTCATCTCAAACAAAATCAAACCAACCATGGCCAGAACCACAGCAATTGACCACAAAAAGGCCTCGTTCGGGCCCTTTTTCTGAACAATTGCTATCCACACCTGCAACACCACAAGAGCGCCAATTACGGCGCCGGTGGCCTTGAGAAAGGTGCTTACGCTTTTGTCGACTGGCCGCTGGGCCACGTCGCCTCCTGGACTGGGGATTGGACTGGGATTCGTGAAAGTGTTCACAAGGAGTGTAGCCCCCGAACGACCCGCGATTAGGTGGGTTGAGGAAGGAAATTTGAAGTTGTGAACAAATAGTACTTGGACAGAACGTAGCCGCAGAAACACGCGACACAGGTGACGGTTGTACCACGTTCAACAGCCACCTCCCACATCCAGCGCTCAAAGAAAACGTTTCGGCTTTGAAGTAATCAGGATTGACCAACTCGGGCAGTTGGGTGGCTAAGCTCAACCTGTTCTATCCTCTCAAATGTGACCAGGTCTGTTCTGGTCGCTTGCATAAGAACAGTTCCTCGGAGGAACCTGTGGCCGAAGTACCCGAACATCTCGTCGAGCGCTCCCGCTTGGCCCGCGAACGCCTGACCGGCGTTGCTGGAGAAGCACCCGCCGATGCTGCCGGAATCACGCCAACTGTCGCTGCTACAACAGTTGTCGCAGCTACCGCTGCACCCGTAGCCGTTATTGAGGCACCCCCCGAGCCGATTAAGCCCTGGGTACAGAACTCGCTCAACCGTAAGAAGATCCCCTGGTGGATTGCCCCAGTGCTGCTTTTCCTTCCGGTATGGATGGGCATCTACTTCGGCACACTCGAACGTCCTGCGGTCGAAGCCGAGGGCATTTTGTCCACTGGCGGTCAGGTATACGAAGCAAGTTGTGCTGGTTGCCACGGCGCAACCGGTGGTGGCGGTAGCGGCCGCCAACTCAACGATGGCGAAGTAATCGCCACATTTGCTAGCTGGGAAGACCAGGTCGCATGGATAGTAAATGGCTCACCGGCTGCAGGTATCCCGTACGGCGATGCCGATCGACCCGGTGGTCAACGTGAGTCTGCAGGCGCCGGCAAAATGCCTGCCTTTAACAGCAGCCTCGAAGCTGACCAGATTCTCGCCGTTGTCATGTATGAACGTGTTCAGCACGGCGGCCAAGACGAAAATGATCTTGCGGTGCTCGAAGCAGTAGCCCATGGCATCGAGCAAGGTGAACTCACCGTCGAGTTTGAGGATGGCATGACGGGCGACGATATTCGAGCCCTTGTTGCCGACCTTGGTATCGACGTCGCAGAACTCGCCGCCGAGTAGCGCCCGTACCCTTAGCGGCATGGTCAGCCCCAATACGTCCACTATGCACGATCTCCTTGTTATTGGTGGTGGTCCCGCCGGCGCGGCGACGGCTTATTGGGCTGCCAAAGCCGGCATTGATGTCGTTTTCGTTGAGCGAAAGGTATTTCCTCGGGTAAAGACCTGCGGCGATGGCCTTACCCCTCGGGCCATTACC
>CAXMUI010000119.1:0-13332 GCA_964196475.1 uncultured Acidimicrobiia bacterium | reverse complement strand
GGCCGTAAACCGCCCAAAATGCTGGTACAGGATCCCCGCCATGGTGGCGGTAATTGCGGCAGTCATCATTTCGACTGCGCCGATCATGCCGTGGGCGCTCGCCTGACGTTCCGGCGCGACGACTAACCCTGTAGCGATGCCGCCGCTAGAGATAGTCAGGCCATCGTTAACCGAGTGCAAAAGGCCCACGGCCAACATAGCCCCGCCGGTCGGCATGAAACCATAGGCAAAAATGAATACCGCTCCAACGACTAGCCCCAGTGGCCCCAGACGAAACGGTCCAACACGTTGGGCAAGTCGACCACCAGTTGTGCTCAGCAAGATCAATGGCAGCGCGAACATCGTAATGCCGATATTGGCCACCCACTCGCTGGCTTCAAGGTCATCAAGCACGACCGCCCAAAGTGCATCAAAGGTACCAATCATGATCCAGACGCCCGAAACCAGCAAGGTGATAGCCAGGAAAGACCGGTTGCGGAACATATCAAAGGCAAATCTGGCTACCGGGGCGTCGTGATCAGACTCGTCGACGTCCACCAACAGAAGAATCGGCAGAACCAACACGTTGGCTGCCGCAATCACCAGGAACGGGGCCGAGAGACCAAATGGGCCGACCAGAATGGCGGAAATTGCGGGGCCCATCGCAAAGCCAGATACATCAGCCGCCAACAAGAGGCCTAAGTTGTGACCCAAGTTCTCAGGATCACCAATAATGACGATCCGGCGAACCGCTGGGGCGGCCATGCCAATACCGATTCCCATGACGAAACGCGCGCCGAGCAAAGGAAGCAAAGACGTCGCATACGCCATGCCGACCAAAGCAACGACCGTGGTAACTGTGCCAAGAAAGACCAACCGTTTCGCGTAACCCCTATCGGCGACCGGGGCAATAAATATCTGGGCCAAGAACGAAGAAAAGAAACCAATACCAACGATGAGTCCCAGCCATGTTTCGCTAATCCCGTACTCGTCGCGGAAGTCGTCAAGCACGGTGAACATCACGCCATAACCCGAGACCAATAACCCAGTCAGCAACCCGAACGTCAACACTTTGGAGCGCGGCATCGCCAGCGATGGTGCAGAGTCGGGGGGCATGATCGCAGGCTACTCACCGCTGCTCATAGATGGGGACATTTACCTATGGGTGAGCCAGCAAATTCAGAGCCGATGCAGCGAGGTTCGTTTAACATTGTGCATGCTCGAATTTCGCCTCATGACATCAACGGCAACCGATGAGGAAATTGCATCCATTGTTGATCTCCGACGGCTACTCGATACCGAACTTGGAACACGCGGAGAACCCGTTCCTCCTCGGCGAGCACACCTCGATCTCATCGCTTCCGCCCCGTTGATGAAAATGCGCGGTTTGGTTGCCTGGGATGGTCCCATCGCCGTTGGTTTGACGAGCATGTGGCTGTGGTATGGGACCCGCAACCGCACAGTCGGTGAGGGCGAACTTTGCGTGCACCCTGCCCATAGACGCCGAGGGATCGCCACCCACCTGGCCACTCAGACAGCCCGGTTTATGCGGGATGATGGGCGTGAAACGATGCTCATGTATGGGCTAGATTCCGAGCCCAACGTTCGATTCTGGAAGTCGCTAGGACACGACGTGGGCTACCGAGAAAAAATCAGTCGTCTGGACATGGCATCAGTCAATCCTGAGCTCATGGAAGATTGGGTCCGCCGCGCTTCGGAACGAGCGGGCGACATTTCGATCGTTCGCTGGAAAGGCAAGCCGGCCCGTCACGTCTTGCCTGCCTTCCGGCTAGCCCGCGATGCGATGAACGACGCACCGATCGGCACCCTCGACTACGAAAAGGGGCTGGATCCTTTGGACGAGGTGTGGGGCTCCGGGGCAATGTTGGAAACCTCAGAACGTTCGTGCTGGACGGTCGCGGCGATGACGACCAACGGGGAAATGGCTGGCTACACCACAACTACGATTGATCTGTTAGCACCCTCACTGTCTTGGCAAGGTGACACCGGCGTGATGCGCGAGCACCGAGGGCGCGGAATTGGGCGCTGGCTCAAGGCGGCTATGTGGCAGTGGGTCGCCGATGAAGCGCCGACTGGGGTCGAAACACGCACCGAAAACGCCAGCACCAACGCGGCCATGTTGGCCATCAATCAAGAGATGGGCTTCGAACCCTGGCTCGATTGGGCTGGCTGGCAGCCTGACCTGGGTTCGCTAGCGATTAGCCCAGTGCGGGTGAACCGTTGAAGGCCATTGGGTCGCCGGCGTCCGGAATGAGCGGAGCAATCCAACTCATAGCCTCTGCCAAGTTGTCGATGGCGACACGCCATTCGTCGGGGTCCCACCCTTGCGCGCTGGCGAGCACAGTCCCACTGTTGTTGAGATGGAGAAATGCGGGCAACTGTTCAAGCCCGGCACTTTTCACAAACGCTCGATCTTCGTCGGCGAAAACAATGAACTCGTCGGCGATTGGCCCAAGAAATTGGCGGGCCTCATCGGCGCTGCCGGTAATGATGAACGCTGGACGCACATTGGATTGAGCAAACTCGCGCAGAATGCGCTGCGAAGTCTCAAGTAGCCAGGCACTTTGATTGGTGAACGGATCCAGCACCACGGCCGCCATATGAAAGGTGACCAACCAATCGACCAAGGGTCGGGCTACACCGTTGAGCGGAGTGAGTTGGACTTCGGGAGATGGATCGTTCGCCACGAGCGTCAAGTTATCGCGTCGGAAGCGTTCTTCGCGACACACCTGGAGTATTCGTCCAAGTCCGCGACCAGGTAGCGTCTTAGTATGTCTGAATTTGTTTTCACTGATGTCTTGCCCCTGGGCGATGATCCAACGCCATATCGCCTCATAACGTCCGACTATGTGGATGTCATCACGCTGGGTGATCGGGAATTCTTACAGGTAGATCCTGAGGGAATTCGATTGTTGACAGCCGAAGCAATCCGCGATATTTCTCACCTGCTTCGCCCTGGTCATCTCCAACAACTTCGCGATATTCTCGACGACCCCGAAGCATCTGCCAACGACAAGTTCGTGTCCACCGAACTCCTGCAAAACGCATGTATTGCCGCTGGATTTGTCCTTCCCGGTTGCCAAGACACCGGCACAGCAATAATCAAGGGAAAAAAAGGACAATACGTCCTAACCGGCGACGACATAACCGATAAGGAAGCCATCTCTCGGGGCGTGTATGACACCTATCAAGACTCCAACTTGCGCTACTCCCAGATGGCGCCGCTGACCATGTGGGACGAGGTCAACACCAAGACCAATTTGCCAGCCGACATCAAGATTGAGGCCACGCCCGGCAACGAATTCAAGTTCATGTTCATGACCAAAGGCGGCGGATCGGCCAACAAGAGTTACCTGTTCCAGGAGACTAAGGCCATCCTCAATCCCAAATCTCTACTTGCCTTCTTAGACGAAAAGGTTCGCACGCTTGGCACTTCAGCTTGCCCGCCGTATCACCTTGGCGTCGTCATCGGCGGGCTTACCGCGGAACAATCCCTCGAAACAGCCAAACTCGCCTCCACTCGCTACCTCGACTCCCTACCCACCGAAGGTTCAGCTTCAGGTCGCGCGTTTCGCGATGTTGCCTTTGAGCAAGAAGTACTCAAACTCTCCCAAGAGTTCGGCATCGGGGCTCAATTCGGCGGAAAATATTTCTGCCATGATGTTCGTGTCATTCGCATGCCGCGCCATGGTGCATCACTCCCGGTGTCAATTGCCGTTAGCTGTTCAGCGGATCGCCAGGCGTTGGCCAAGATCACCGCCGACGGCATCTTCCTCGAGGACCTCGAACGCGACCCGGCCAAGTACCTTCCCGAAACCACCAACACCGAACTGAGCGACGAGGTCGTTCGCATCGACCTCAATCAGCCCATGGACGACATCCGTAACCAATTGAGCCAGCACCCCGTCAAGACCCGCGTGTCGTTAACCGGCACTTTGGTCGTTGCCCGCGACATCGCCCATGCCAAAATTCAAGCTCGTCTCGACGCAGGCGAGCCAATGCCGCGGTACCTACGCGATCACCCTGTGTACTACGCAGGTCCAGCCAAAACCCCCAAGGGCTTCGCCTCGGGCTCGTTTGGTCCGACCACCGCCGGCCGTATGGATAGTTACGTCGATCCTTTTCAAGCCACCGGTGGTTCCCTCATCATGTTGGCCAAAGGCAACCGCAGCCAACAGGTAACCGACGCATGCCACAAACATGGTGGCTTTTACCTTGGGTCTATTGGCGGCCCTGCCGCTCGGTTAGCCAAAGACTCAATCAGGTCCGTCGAAGTGCTCGAGTACCCCGAACTCGGCATGGAGGCAGTGTGGAAAATCGAGGTCGAGGACTTCCCTGCGTTCATCGTCATTGACGACAAGGGCAATGACTTCTATCAGCAGGTAGGTCGTTCCATCGACCTTGGAAGCAAGAAGTAAGGACCTCACCATTGGCTAGACCATGACCACGAAACCCGCCGCAGTACCTCGTCCGCAGATTGCGGTTGAACCGCCTTGCTGGCGCGCCGACGAGCTTAAAGCCGCCGTCGAAGCTGGTGGCGCAGATGTCGTCAGTGCCGAAAACGCGACGGCTCTAATATGGGCGGACCCACAAGAACCACATTTACTCGCCTCAATCTTGCAATCCACCCCTCGTGTGGATTGGATTCAGCTTCCTTACGCCGGCATTGAGCCATACCTCGACCTCATCGACTCCGACCGTCGCTGGACATGCGGCAAGGGGATTTACGCGGAACCGGTCGCGGAAATGGCCCTAACACTTGCGTTAGTTGGCCTTCGCGGCCTCGTCACCTATTCGCGGGCTAAGACGTGGGAAGCTCCCATCGGTCTCGAACTTCGCAATGCCAACGTTGTTGTGCTGGGCGGCGGCGGAATAACTGAACAGCTCCTCCCGTTACTCAAACCCTTCAACTGTGATGTCACTGTCGTACGCAAACGAGCCACCCCACTGAGTGGAGCTAATCGCGTTGTCGAAACCAATGATCTCATCCCCAGCCTGCGGGGTGCCGATGTCGTCATTTTGGCATTAGCGCTTACCCCTGAGACAAGACACATTATTGGCGCCGCCGAACTAGCCGCCATGCCCAACCATGCCTGGCTCATAAACGTTGCCCGCGGCGCCCATATTTCCACCGAGGCACTTCTCAATGCACTCACCACTGGTTCGATCGGAGGCGCCGCGCTTGACGTCACCGACCCCGAACCGCTACCGGATAACCATCCGCTCTGGAATCTTCCGAACTGCATCGTCACCCCACACGTTGCCAACACACCAGAAATGGGTCTACGCCTACTCAAACAGCGAATCACTGAGAATGTGCGCCGGTACCGCCAAGGTGAGACACTCCTCGGCCCCGTCTACGCCGAACTGGGTTACTAGCCGCTAGGCATTCGCAGACTAAGCCTCGGGGTCAATGATGCGCTCGAATGCGGGTTGGTCATCCACGATCTTTATCAGCCGCATCGAACGGGAACTGAGATGTGAGTTCTCGTTGAACGTGATCGTTCCTGCGACCAACGGCTGTGCATTGAATTGCTCGAGTTCAGCAATGAGGTCGTCGAGTTCTAGCGATCCAGCGCGCTCGGCCGCCAATGCAAAGGCGGCAATGGCATCGGCCCCTGTTACCGGGCGACCTTGTGCAGGCGCCGCACCGGTAAGCGTCTCGTACTCAGCAAACAGCTCACGAATTGCCGGATCGGGATCGTCACCATACACCGACGCATAGCTCACGACCTGCATAGATCCGGTGCGCTCGACGTTGACGATCCAACTGTCCCCGTCCATCGTCGACCCAGCCACGATGGGCGACTCTAGGCCCGCGCGTCGTAGATAAAGGACCACGTCTTGACCAACAGCAGGTGATGCGCAAAGCACCACGGCGTTGGGAGTACTAAATGATGTTCGCAATAGTGTGGACAGCATTTCCTCTAGCTCGACCACATTCTCCAGCGTGACTTCGAGGCGCCCTCGAAACGATCCACCGTTGGCCACGAACTCTTCCTGAAACCCTTCGCATTGAGCAAATGCATCAGGATCTTGCTTGTCGACAATCATCGTGACCAGCGGACCCTTCTCAGCCAAGACAAACTCGGCCATGAGTTTGCCCTCAAGCGTCGACGGCATTGCAAACGAAAACACGTTTCGGCCTGCGATAGCCGGAACACCCCATTCGGACGTGCCGCCGCACGGCGAAAGCACGAGAATGTCCGCCGCGGTGGCAACGTCAATGGCCGGTTTGGCGAACTGGTACTCGCAGGTTACGAGCAATAACTCGATGCCATCCTCGACAAGTTCCTGAGCAGCCTGGAAGGAAGAATTTAGTTGCGAACGGGAGTCGAACTCCTTGAGAACAAGCGGCCGACCGAGTACACCTCCGGCTGCATTAATTCGGCCGATCTGGATACGCGCCGCCTCGAGAGCAGGTTCGTCGAGACGTCGCATGATGCCGGTCTTATCGACAACGGCGCCGACGATGATCGCATCCTCGGGAATTAGTACCGGTGTCGGAACTGCTGTGGGCGTGACCGCTGGGTCGACGGTGGGCAGCGGGGTTGAATCCGGGTCCAGGGTTCCATCGGGGGTGGGCTCACCTATCGCTTCACTGGCAGCATCAGGTTCGGTACCATCATCGGCGGAGCGTCCGTAGCGGAAGTAGGCGGCCGTCACCAATGACAACAAAATCACCGAGAGTAGGAGCCGACGAGACATCTATTCAGAATACGACGACGATGGCGCCGTTAGTGGTCACGGGTCACGACAAATCGAGCAAGTTCCACGAGTTCGGATCTTGCACTGGCAACAAGCTCAAGCGAATCGAGTGCTGCTATTGCCCTATTGAGATGGGTTTGAGCGATTTCGGCAGTTTGACGCTGCGCGTCCGTTGCATCAAGAATCGCAACTCCTTCCCGCACCGCGGAATCATCAATGTCTCTGCGCTCGAATAGAGCAAGAAGCGCCCGCGCCGACTCGCCGCCTGCTTCAAGCACAACAACTACGGGCATCGAACGCTTGCGCTCGCGTAAATCGTTACCCGCTGCCTTCCCAGTAACCGCGGGATCTCCCCATACCCCAAGCAGATCGTCCTGCGCCTGAAATGCCAAGCCCAGTTCGTGTCCGTACCGAAGCAACCCCTGCAACATGGTGTGATCGCACCCCGCCAACACGGCTCCGCTCGCAACAGCAAAGGCCAATAACGCCCCGGTTTTGTCCGTCTCCATAGCCAAACAGTCGGCCAACGTAATATCGGTGCGCTTGGAAAAGCCCATGTCGTTGGACTGACCTCGAATCATGTCCGACGTCGCATCGCCCAACATACGAGCCACCTGAGTGCCGGCATCAGTTCCGATTTCGTGCAAAATCTGGAATGCCAACGCGTGCATGGCGTCGCCGACAATGATTGCCTCACCAACGCTGTATTGCGCCCAGACCGTAGGACGATGCCGTCGTTCGCGGTCGTCATCAATGATGTCGTCATGGAGAAGCGAAAAGTTGTGAATAAGTTCCACCGAACTGGCCGCCGGTACGGCATCAAGCCATGAGCCACCCGCTGCTTCGGCACCAAGTACTGCCAGAGTCTGTCGGATGCCCTTCCCGGCTGAACCCCCGATGGGCGTACCGTCGGCCTCAACCCAACCGAAATGATATTCCGCTGGCAATCGGAGATCGCCTTCCAATCGAGCCACATCGCCGCGTATAGCTGGTTCGACCAATCGTCGGGCTCGCTCGAATGATGAAGGTAGAGACGCAGAACTCATTAATCGAATCTACCGGATCAACGCCTGTCCATAGCGTCGACTGTCAAGCCGCAAACGATTGGCCGGGACTAGCCACGTTGTCGGACGAACCCGCACGCCTGTTTCCAATTGGGTGGCTCCGGCCCGTCGCACCGCGTGAAGATAAGCGCGGGTTCGACCTACTTGCTCCGACCAGGCAATCCGCACGCCCAACGGGCTATTAGCCAGTACGGAGACTCCGGCATCGAGCAAGCTGTGCGCCCGGTAAGCCTCAAAGGTAATCAACCGGCCGAGTCCACGAGGGTTCGTAGAAAGTGCATCCTTCGAGCAATCGAATCGGGCAAGATCTCTAGTTGGGATCACACAGTGCGTCGCGAGGTCACCGAGTAGCCAACCAAATCGAATCCCGCGCCACATGACCTGTGCGGCCTCGTTCCATGGCACCTCATATTGTTCGTGCAAGGTCCGCCCAAGCGGATCACTTATCTGACCGCACCAATCGGAAACCTCGGCAAAATTTGAACAAACCGGGGCCATCGGCGCCGGCTGCGAGACGTGTTGTAAGCACCTTTGAGCATCGCTGCGGATAGCAAGAAATTGCCTTGGGGTAGCCACGACTTCGAGTCTACGGCTGTGATGGCCTAGTCTCTGAGACGATGCTTAACCGCCATGATTGAGAAACTCTAGACGCCCACGAAGTCATCGGGTCTGACAGCCTCGCAATCAATATTTTCAAAATATTGTCAGGCACCGCGGTCGCAGATTCGCTTCGAGCACAAACATGCCCGCACCGCAGTTACCTAGCCAAGCGAGGCAATAGCTGCGTCGTAATTCGGCTCTTCGGGAATCTCGGAAACAAGTTCGGTGTAAAGAACTTTGCCGTCCTCGTCAACAACTACTACCGCCCGGGCAGCCAGGCCAGCCAGCGGACCATCGATCATGGCGACCCCATACGTCTCAAGAACAGACGCATCACGGAAAGTTGACCCCGTAATAGCATTTTCGATGCCCTCAGTCCCACAGAATCGGCCAGCGGCGAACGGCAGATCGGCGGAAATACACACAACTGTGGTGTTTTCTAACGCCGCGGCACGCTCGTTGAAGGTGCGCACACTCATGGCACAGGTCGGCGTATCGATGCTCGGGAAGATGTTTAGAACAACTCGCTGACCAGCAAAATCGGCACTGGATACGTTGCTTAGATCGGATTTCACCAAGTTGAATGATGGCGCGTCAGACCCAACCTCGGGGAGGTCACTGTTGGTGTTGATGACGGTGCCGCGGAGGCCAGTAATTGCCATGATTTTCCTGTTTTCGTTCTTGGGGGCTGCGTGTTACCGAACATCGTACCGACAAGCTAGGTTGTGCGGATGACACACTATGAAATTGTCATCACCTACTGCGTCCCGTGAGATTATTCGGCTCGCGCCGTGCGCGCGACAAATGATCTGTTGAGCACTTATCAACACATCATCGACCAGGTGACGCTCGTCCCCGGTAGTAAGAGTATTTACGACGTGACGGTCAACGGCGACCTTGTCTACTCAAAGTTTGCTACTGGGCGCCACGCCCATGACGGAGAGATACTCGATATTTTCCGCACCCTTGTTGGGCCCGGTGTGCAGGTATATGGAGCCGAATAACTGCCGATTTTCCGTCTCGCTCGACGGCGACGCAGGGGGGCGAATTGCTTCACTGATTCTCGATGGAATCGAACTCCTCGTGACCGAAGGAGACACCCCCATGGCATGGGGTGCCTACCCAATGGTCCCCTGGGCCGGACGCATGGATCGCGGCAACCTGCGCTTTGATGGACAGTCTCATAAATTTCCGATCAACATCGAGACGCACGCCATTCATGGCACCGCGTTTACATCGAAATGGATCCAGATCTCGCCAACAGCGGCTACCTACGAGCTTGTTGCGCCGTGGCCGTTCGGCGGGAACGTCACCCATTCCGTTGACATCCGAGCGGACCGGGTGCGATTCGAACTTCGGGTCGAAGCCACGCAGCCCATGCCTGCGCAGGTTGGTTGGCACCCATGGTTCCGACGCGATGTAGGGCCAGGAGAACAACTTGAAGTGCGCGTGTCCCCCAGAAAGATGGTCGAAATTTCCAACACCGCTATTCCCACCGGCAAACTCATAACACCGCCCCCGCCACCCTGGGACAACTGTTTCATCGATCTCGCCATGCCCCCGCGGTTGGCTTGGCCGGGATTTGCGGAACTGGAACTACGAAGTTCATGCAAGCACTGGGTGATATTTGACCACCCTCAACACGCAATTTGTGTCGAACCACAAAGCGGTCCGCCCAACGCACTCAACACCGAACCGGTGATCGTGACGCCCGACGAACCGCTTGTGGCGTGGTTCGAGATCGTCGTGGTTTAGGCGGCTTCTTCGATTAGGCCGAAGTCACCATCATCGCGCACGTACAACACCGCGGGCCGGCCTGTATGGGAGTCAATGAAGTAATAGAAGTCATGGCCGACAATGGCGAGCTCAATAATGGCCTCTTGAGCAGTCATCTCTTGCAAGGCGAATTGCTTGACCTTGACTAACGCTGGTTCGCGATCGGCTCGCGGAATTGCCGCAGCCTCGCTCGGACGGAGCATCGGAGGAAGATCGTGCTTCACTCCCCCATGGTTCCGATTCGTGACTTTGGTCTTCAACTTGCGAAGTTGCCGTTCTAACTTGGCCACGGCGAGATCGACAGCGCGGTAGCCGTCTGGGGCAGCAACCTTGCAGCGAATGTGATGGCCATGACCTTCGAGGGACACCTCGACCACTTCTTTGTCTTCTATTCGTGGGTTGTTATGTTCAGAGAAATGCACATTGGCTCTGTCGAGTCCCTCAATATATTTATCAAGACGTCCAATTTTCTCGCGTGTCACGTTCTCTAGCTTCTCGCTCACCTTGGTGTGCCGGCTGCTGATCGTGACGTTCATCAAATCCTCCAAATATTGGGTTGTTGCGTTGCGTCGCTATGAAAGCCGAAGCGCAATCGATGGTCGGCTCCAGGTTACCGGAGCTACAAGTCCGTACCCGAGGGGTACGCCCTCACCTTGAACTATATGCTTTTTTGTCCGCTCGTGCCAAAGGACTTTTGTCCGGAGTTCGGGCCAGAACAACACCATCAACCGTTTCGACACCCTGGTTAGCTAACGCTGCTGAAGCGGCGGACAATGTGGCTCCCGTTGTCACCACATCATCGACCAGGAGTACCCGCAGACCCTGTGCTCGGTGGGCACGAAACTGCACGCCCGCTAGCCGTTCCCGGCGCCCAAGACCGGTCTGAGAGCGGTGCCCCACCCGAACCAACAGCGGCCGGCAAGAAATGCTGGTGCAGCGACTTACCGCCTTGGCCAAGAGGTACGCCTGATCGAATCCGCGCTCGCGACGACGCGACGAGGATGTCGGTGCCCACGTGATGACATCTACCTCCGCAGGAACAAGTTCGCCCATTGCCTGGCCGAGCCACGGAAGTAACCGACGCGCATTGCGGTATTTGAGCCCACGAACAAGTTCGGCCCCGGAGGCGTCGTATTCGACAAGCGCCCGGCAACTTCGTAACCCGTCAATGGAATGGACAACACGCCCGGGAACCAACATTTCGATACATGCTGCACAAGGTGCCGACCCAGCGGCGCGACACAGAGGACAAGTGACCGGAAACAACATGGCGCAAACATAATGAGGGGCTAGGACATTCTCGTCCAGGCTCTAACTGGCGAGCAGTTAGTCGTCGGTATCGGTAGCTCCATCGTCGAGATAATCAACCTGCAAGATGGGCTCAACCGCGATACGGACAATTCCCACCAGGTTGGCAACAATGCGCTTGAGGTAGCGATAGTAAATCGCCAGAGGCACAACCTCGCGCCCCGGCAAATCCGACGTCATAAAACCGTCGATCTTGGCCTGGTGCGTCGCACCAATCGCCGAAGCCCTCTCGGTAAATTCGTCAATCGCATCACCCGAGGAACCGAGGTCACCAAGAAGCTCGGCAGCTTCGCCAAATAGGGCCGAAACAACTTGCCGTTCCTCGGCCATGAACGCGGCATCGCTATGACCCGCCAGGCTTATACCCGTTTGGGAAAGATCAAGAATGTTCTTGGCCTGATCGCCGATGCGCTCAATTTTCTTAAGCAACAACGTGAATCCAAGTACCGATCCAATATCAGAGGTGCCATGCACGCTCACGTGAACTACCAACTCCGAACGCAGGTCTTGCTCAGCGCGATTGATGCGGTCATCCGTCTCACGGATGTCGTCGGCAACGCTGTCGTGATCTGTTTCTGTCAACAACGCCAGTGTTGCGAGATCGAATGAATGCCGCGCGTCACCCAACATGGAGACCGATTTGGTGACTACGTGATCGAGCCCTGGGGCAGAATCTTTCTTAAAAAATGATAGAACCATTGGACATGGCCTTTCTAGCGGAACAGCGCAACGCCGACCAGCGGAAGGATAATAAACGCAACTACAACGTAGGCGACGGCAATGCTTCGGCGGTCGACCGCTATGTCAGCAAGCTTTTCCGCCGCCATAATTGGCACATCACGAGCTAGTGGAATCACGTAAAGAAGAAGGATTCCGGCAATGTTGAAGGTGGTGTGCGTGAGGCCTACGGTGAGTGCTTCGGGGCTCGACGCGGCAAGGGCAGCCAGCAACGCGGTAATTGTCGTGCCGACATTGGCTCCTAATGTCACCGGATAGATGTTGCGAAGCGACAACACCCCAGCGCCTGCGAGCGGAATAAGAATTGATGTAGTGATACTGGAGGACTGCACCGCCATGGTGATAATCAGCCCGAGCAGCATGGCCAATGCCCCGCCACCCTTGCCGAGGACGGAGTTAATTGAGGCTTCAATGCGGCTGGCAATCAGCTTGCGCATGTTCTTGGTAATTAGTGCCAGGGCAATCAAAACAATGACCAACCCGGTGAGAATCATCAAGACGCCCTTGACGTTGTCGTGTGCCCCCAAGCCACCCCACAAATCCTTGAGCCAGCCGACTGGCTCCTTCACCCACTTCTTGACCGGACTCTTCCATTCGCTGCCCGCCGAGCCGACCAGTCGGCTACTGATGCGCTCGGCGATTCCGGAAATGGTGCCGAAATAGACCTCGATTGGTAGCAAGACTGCTACGGCCAACAAGTTGAAGAAATCATGCACGGTCGCAGCGGCAAAGGCCCGCCGAAACTCATTGGATTGACGCATGTGCCCAAGCGATACCAAGGTGTTGGTGACGGTTGTACCGACATTGGCTCCCATGACCATGGGAACCGCAGCATCGACGCCGAGGACACCCGAGCCGACCATGCCCACAATTACTGCCGTCGAAGCAGACGAGGACTGCACCAGTACGGTTCCGAGGATGCCGACACAGAGACCAGCAATGGGGTTGGTAACCGCAGAGAACAAACGCTCCTGGGTGTCAGCTCCCATGATCTTGATGCCCGCTTCAAGCGACGATACGCCGACCAAGAACAGGTAAATCAAGAATATGACAAGCGCCGAACGGACCGGCGTGGGCATTCCTCGTTCGGACGTTTCGGTGGTAGTCATCCCGAGGCGGAATGCTAGCTGAGGTTTTC
>CAXMUI010000118.1:0-32068 GCA_964196475.1 uncultured Acidimicrobiia bacterium | reverse complement strand
CTCGACGGCGAGCTTCCAGGCATCCCTCTTGGACATGCCCTTGTGGATTACCGCCATCTCTCCAATTTGGCGACCAACTTTGTGGACCGGGTTTAATGCGGTGAGTGGGTCTTGGAAGATCATGGCGATCTCGTTGCCGCGGATGTTTCGCATTTCGCGTTCGCTGAGCTTGAGAAGATCAGTGCCTTTCCAAAAAATCTCGCCGCGTTCGACCACAACGGTAGGGGTGAGACCCAAAATGGTCATCGCTGAAACGGACTTGCCCGAGCCTGATTCGCCGACAACGGAGAATACTTCACCTCGGTGAACGTCGTAGCTCACGCCATCGACGGCCTGGACAACGCCTTCGGCGGTCTTAAAAACGGCACGTAGATCGCGGACCGAAAGCAGTACTTCGTTCGTTGTCATGATTTGAGCTTGGGGTCGAGAGCGTCACGGAGTCCATCGCCGACCAGCACAAAGGCTAGAACGGTGAGGGCGACCGCAGCTCCGGGGAAGAATAGGAGATGCGGAGCGGAGGCGAGGTCGCCTTTGCCTTGGGCCACCATGAGGCCCCATGCGGGAGTCGGATCTTGGGGGCCAACACCCAGGAAGGACAGGGCGGCTTCGGCCAGGATTGTCGAACCAATGGCGATTGTTCCGTAGACAATAATGGGCTGCATAGCATTGGGCATGATGTGACGGAACATGATGCGCCGCTTGCTGAAGCCGAGCGCGCTGGCAGCCTCGACGTATTCCAGTTCCTTGAGGGATAAGAAACTAGCTCGTACGATGCGGGCCACTCCCAGCCAGCCGGTTAGGCCGAGTACCAAGATGATGGAGTTTTCGCTGCGGCCAAATACTGCGGCAACGGCGACGGCTAGCACGATGTAAGGGATTGCTAAGAAGACATCGGTAATGCGCATCATGATGGTGTCGACGATCCCGCCGAAGAATCCGGCTACTGAACCGACGATAACTCCGATGGTTAGTGCCATCAGCGTGGCAAGAAAGCCAATGCGCAATGAGACACGTGCGCCCAAGATGATTCGGCTGAACATATCGCGCCCGATGATGTCGGTTCCGAACGGATGATCCCACGATGGACCTGAGCGGTAGATGCGGACGCGATCTGTTTCGCTAACTGGTGCCAGCCACGGAGCAAAGATCGCCACCAGGCCAATAAAGACAATGAAGGCAAGACCGATAACGGCCATGCGATTCTGCTTGAATCGGCGCCAAATCTCGACTGATGGCCGGACGAAATCGGTACTGTCGAAGTCCGAGTCGGCACGAACCGAGGCGGTTACATCCGCGCCGGCTTGGGCAGCAGCCTCATCGAGGCGCTTTCTGGCTCGTCGGTTAAATAGGGTCATTTCTTGTCCCCTCCGAGTCGCACGCGTGGATCGAACCAGGCGTAGGAGACGTCAACTATAAGATTGATTAGCGAATACACGATGACTACAACCAGGGTGAGGCCGAGCATTACCGGTAAATCGCGAGCGATGACCGCGTCGGCAATGGTAGAACCAAGTCCGGGCCAGTTGAAGACTGTTTCGGTGAGCACGGCAGAGCCAATTGCGGCACCGAAGTCGAGGCCTAGCAACGTAACCACCGGCAACATGGCGTTGCGCAGCCCATGTTTCATGACCACATCGCGTTCGCTCAACCCTTTGGATCGGGCGGTGCGCATGTAGTCAGCCCGCAGGACTTCGAGCATTGAACCACGTGTCATACGGGCTGCCAAGGCGGTAGAAACGCTGGCGAGGGCAACGGCAGGCAAGACGAGGTAACGCCATCCCTCGCCGGTCGGGATGAAGAAGAGGAACCAACTGCCGTCGGCATCGCCAGGCGGACCCATCCCTGAAGTTCGCAACCGCATCCATTCGGGCCATCCGTGCTTGTTGGGGTAAACCGCGAACATATATTGCAAAACAAACCCGAGCACAAAAACGGGCACAGCGGACATTAACGACGTTACAACGGTTGTGGTTTTGTCGAGCAGGGAATAGCGGCGGATCGCAGAAATTAGCCCAACCGCGATGCCGACCACGATTTCGATTGCGAATCCCCAAAAGGCCAGTCGGATGCTATTTTTGGCGCGTTCGCCGAGGATGTCGTTGACGCTTCGGTCGTTCTTGTACGAAAAGCCGAGATCGCCATGAATGGTGCGATCCCAGTAACTGATGAACTGCTCGTAGACGGGCTTGTCGAAGCCGTATTTGGCAGTGACTTGCTCGAGGCGAATGGGATTGGGGACACGGTCGCTGCCACCTGCGATGAGGTTGGCGGGGTCACCCGGGAGAACGAAGAACAAGACGAACAGGAACGACAGCGCGGCGAACACGGTTAGCACTACGAGGAGTAGGCGTCTGACGATATAGCTCGGCATGGAATGAGATCCGGTTCGTTGGCTAGAAAGAATGTAGTAGCCAGCCAAGGGCTACGCATATCCGTGGACAGGTAAATTGCGGTATAGCCAAAGGAAAGGCTCTGCGGCGAAATCGCCGCAGAGCCTTTCCTAAGACAAGTGATGGGACCAGAAGATCACATCAAGGCAGATTACTCAGCGAGAGTGATCTGTTCCCAAAGAATCAGGCCGTTGACCTGTGGGAAGTTGGTGACGATGTCCTTGTTGTAGGCGTAGTCACCGCGGTACCAGTTAATTGGAATTGCCATGGTGTCAACGTTGAGGAGGATGTCCTCAGCCTGACGGAACAACTCGCCCTGACGAACGACGTCGGTCTCTTGCTTGGCTTCGGTCACGATGGCATCGAAGTCGGCGTTAATGAAGCCGAAGTTGTTGCCATTGAGGGAATCGCCGTGGAAGAGGTCGTACATGAAGTTGTCGTAGGTCGGGTAGTCAGCGAACCAACCGGCACGGCAGATTACGCAGAGGCCATCAGCAAGACCAGAGAAGTAAGTCTCCCCTGGAGTGGGATCAGCTACTACATCAATGCCAATGGCACGGATGTTGTCAAGCATGATCGCCATAACTGGCTCGTGGCCCGCATCAGCGTTGAACTGGATGGGGATAGGTTCGGTCTGAACGCCACCCTCGTCCTGCCATTCCTGGAACAAAGTTGCCGCAAGCTCTGGGTCGTAACCGCAGAAGTCGCAAAGGTCAGCTTCGAATCCGGGGATGCCGGGAGGAACAATACCGGTGGACGTGGCACGGGTGCCGTTGTATACCGCAGCGTTGATGTCCTCACGGTCGATCGCAGACGAAATCGCCTGACGAAGCTTGAGGTTCTCGGGACCACCGATGCGGGGGTCACGAGCGTTGATCACGTAGTGGTATGAGCCAAGAACGGTTTCGTTCAAGGTGGTGCCGTGGTCTTCCTGAGCCTGCGCTACACGGGCAGGAGGAATGTTGGCGTTCAAGCCTTCGCCAGCTTCAAACGCGTTGTAGCCGGTGTCGGGGTCGGACTGCACACGGAAGATGATGCGATCGAGACGGTTGTCGAACGTATCGCCGTTGTAGTCGCCTACCCAGCCATCGCTCTTGACAAGGATGATTTCCTGGTCGTTACGAGCTGTTTCCATTGCGTATGGGCCGTTACCGATCATGATGCCGTTTTCCCAGTCAGCACCAGCGGCAATAGCAGCCTCTGGCATTGGGAAGAAGAGCTGGAAGCCAGCTACGGAATCGAAAGTCGAGTACGGCGCAGCCAAGGTAACGATGAAGTTACCAGCGGCATCGTCGGCTTCGAGGCCCACGATGGTGTCGGCTTCGCCAGCAAGACGCTCGGAGCCACCTTCAAGGAAGGTGATGAGGTAGCTGTAGTCGCCAGCAAGATCGGCGGCACGTTCCCAAGAGTTGAGGAACGTTGAAGGCGTAATGGCCTCACCGTTGCTGAACTGTGCATTGGGGTCGATATGGAAAGTCCATACGTCGGCAGTGTCGTTAGCGGAGTACGAGTCAGCCACGTGGGGAACCGTTACGGGGTTCGCTGGGTCGCTGAAGTCGATGTCGGTCAAGCCGTCGTAAACAGCGTTGATTACCTGGAAGGCATCAAGGGTGCTGTTGAGGGCTGGGTCGAGGTGCTGTGGTGGGTCACCTACGAAGGTGCCGAGGTCAACGAATTCGCCGCCGCCGGTGGGCGCAGCTTCTTCTTCTTCGGCTGGTTCGTCGGCTGGTTCGTCGGCTGGTTCGTCAGCGGGTTCGTCAGCGGGTTCGTCGGCGGGCTCGTCGGCGGGCTCGTCGGCGGGCTCTTCCGTGGTGGTTTCATCACCATCGGCGCTGTTGTTGTCATCAGAATCGCTACCGCAAGATGCAGCTACGAGACCAAAGGCAAGAACGATTGCCAGTAGTTTCCATAGTTGGGAACGCATATTTGTAAACCCCTCCTTAGTGGGTGTGCAACTAGCCGAGTAGGTAACGCATGCAGACCAATGTCAGCACTTATTACCCACGGGTACAGCTAGCACAACGACGCTATGGGTTTTTTTGACCTATAGCAACACTTATTATTGCAGAACCGATTTAGTTACCGTTTGGGTGGCGGAACGTTGCTGAACATGGTAACGGGTGTGCATATGTCGGATTTAGGGGTTGACCGTGCGTGAACGGGGCCCAGCGCGCATGACTTGCCCCGGAAGCGTGCGGCCAACAATTTGCTCGGCGAGCAAGGCCGACTCGATTAATGCGTCGAGGTCAACACCGGTGTCGTATCCCAATTCTTCCACGAGGTGCACCACATCTTCGGTGGGGACATTGCCGGTCGCCCCGGGGGCATACGGGCAACCGCCGAGACCGCCAATGGACGCGTCGAAAACGCGGACGCCACGGTCAAGTGCCGTCACGATGTTGACGAGACCGGTGTTTCGGGTGTTGTGAAAGTGCATGGCCACTTGTCCGGCCCCAACGCCGGCCGCCACCAGTGCATCAAGTAGTGCGTTGACCTGACGCGGTGTGGCCATGCCGGTGGTATCGCCAAAGGCCAACATGTCGGCACCGTCGTCGAGGAGTCCGACCGCCATCGTGGCTACAAGAACGGGGTCGACCTCGCCCTCGTACGGGCAACCAAACGCGGTAGAAATCACGGCCTCTACCGAAAGCTGAGCGTCATGGCCAATGGCAATGACGTTGGCGGCGGCGTCAAGTGCGTCTCCGGTACTCATGCGGACATTCTGGTGGCTGTGGGTGTTGCTCGCCGACACGACAACTTCCAACCCGTCAACCGGTTCGGCCACCGCAAGTTCGGCCCCGCGAGCATTGGGTACGAGCGCGCTGAACCGAACCCCGTCGGGTCGATCAATAGCTGCCAACACTTCAGCTGCACCCGCCATAGCCGGAATAGCATCCGCACGAACAAACGAAACAGCCTCGATGGCACGCAACCCAGTGGCAGAAAGCGAGTCGATTAGACGAACTCGTTCCTCAATGGGTACGGGAGGTTCGTTCTGGAGCCCATCTCGGGGTCCTACTTCGCGAATTTGGACGAGGTCTCGTGGCGTGGTCACACCGACAGATTAGCCGCCACTGACAAGTGACTCTGCCTCGGCGTCGAGCGTGAGGTCTTCGTCGGGGTCATCAAGCCAGCCATCAGGCAGCGATACTGGCCGAGGTCCAGCGGTATGGCCCCTTGGCATGCGTGCCGCGTCAGGGGGAAACATGATCGAGCGATCGACGTTGGACAGGAGCGCGATGAACTCAGTGTGCGACCGCACCTGATTGAGCGAGCGTCGTAATTCGGGTCCTACCGGGAAGCCCTTGAGGTACCAGCCAGTGAACTTACGGAACTCGCGGATTCCGCGATGGTCGCCGATCCATTCGGTCAATAGAGCGAGGTGCTCCTCCATGGTGGCCAAAACTTGGCCAAGATCTGGTAAAGGTGCAAGGGCATCACCGTTGAAGGCGGCATTCATTTCGCCGAATAGCCATGGGCGGCCCAAACAACCTCGACCAATAACGACGCCATCACACCCGGTCATGCGCATCATGGCAATTGCATCGGCGGCTTCCCAAATGTCGCCATTGCCAAGGACGGGAATTTGGGTGACATGTTCCTTGAGTTGACCGATTGCCTCCCACCGGGCGTTACCGCTATAGAACTGTTCGGATGTTCGGGCGTGCATAGCAATGGCGGCACAGCCTTCTTCTTGGCCAATACGTCCCGCGTCTAGATAAGTGAGATGGTCGTCATCGATTCCCATACGGAACTTAATGGTCACGGGAACATCACCCGCTGCTTTCACGGTGGCCGAAACAATGGAGGCCATTAGCTTGCGTTTGTAGGGCAGTACTGCGCCGCCTCCGTGGCGGGTCACCTTTTTGGCTGGGCAGCCGAAATTGAGATCGATGTGATCGATTCCTTCAAGGTCAATCAAACGGCGGGCGGCTTCGGCGATGGAGGTGGGCTCCGTGCCGTAGAGTTGGATGCTGCGAGTCTTCTCACTGGGTGCAAATTCGGCCAATTTGAGACTGCCTTGATGACCTTCAACGATTGCTCGGGCGGTGACCATCTGGCCGACATAAATACCATCGCTGTGCTGGCGACAAAGGGTTCGAAAGGGCGCATTAGTGACACCCGCCATCGGCGCAAGGACGACGGGTGGCCACACCACGATTGGTCCGACTCTAAGGGGGACGAATTCGCCGGCCGTCACGGGTGTGTCAGAAACCATGGCGTAACGCTACTTGGACGACTGTCGGAGTTGTGCAGGCAATGCCGCCGCAACCTCGGCCATCGGGAGACCGACGACATTGGAGTAGCTGCCATCAATCGAGATGACGAACGAACCACCCGAACCTTGGATGGCGTAACTTCCTGCCTTGTCGAAGGGTTCGCCCGTGTCGAGGTACCAGTTGATGTTGTCGCCGCTGAGATCGGCGAAGGTCACTTTGGTTGTGACGGTGAACGATGTGGTCTTTCCCGTTGGACTGCAAATAGCGACTGCGGTCATCGTGTGATGAGAGCGTCCTGAGAGCAGCTGAAGCATGCGGAACCCGTCGGCTCGGTCGAGAGGCTTGCCGAGGATAAGTCCATCGCTGGTGACGGTTGTATCAGCTGCGAGTACCCAGGTGTCCGGTGGTCGGTTCACGCTGGACAGTTTGGTGAGCGCAATGCGCTTTACATAACTGAGCGGGTCCTCGCCGGGCCGGACACTCTCGTCGACATCGGGCGACACAGTAGAAGGACTGAACCCGGCGAGTTCGAGAAGTTCACGACGGCGAGGCGACCCAGACGCAAGGAGTAACATCAGCCGAAATGGTCCCATGCCAAAGCGACCGCGGCGACCAAGTTGAAAAAAAAGTGGCCGATCATGGCTGCGCCGAGTCGTTTCGTAGCCCAATACGAGAATCCGAAGCACGCCCCGGCCACAGCGGTGGAACTGAACAGGACCAGATTCGTCGTGGACGTGCCTTCCGGCGAAAGGTGGACGGCGCCAAACAACAGTGAAGTAGCAGCAATAGCCGTTGCCGGACGCCAACGGCTGGCAAAGGATCGTTGGATGGCCCCGCGGAAGAAAAGTTCTTCAAAAAAGGGGGCCGCGAACACCGCGAAAATAAGAGCGACAACTATTGCGGTGTCGCTTTCTTTGAGTGAATCAAGTTGACCCGGATCAGCGTCACTATCGCCTGTTGCATAGACCACTAAAATGGAGGTGGTTATTGAAAGCGCACGGGCGGCCAACCCGGTCGCTAACCCGAGCGCAACATCGATCCACCGAAGTGAAACGCCTACGTCGGAAAACATGCGTCCGGTGCCATAGCGCCGTGACAAGAACAAGACAATCAGTGTCGTCCCTCCATACAGGCCGATGGTGCTTGTCAAAAGTTGGGTAGTGAGTGAATCGTTGAGGAGATCCCCACCGACAAGCAATAGCCCAGACGCCACGATGGCGAGAAACCATCCGCCAATTGCCCACAACACGCCGGCAGTTGGGAATGACGCTGTCGTCTTGGCCGCAGCAGAGCGACGTTCGGGAAGTGGCCGGACGAACGTGTCGTCACCGTGGGCCACCCACGTGGTCCACCCCGTGCTTTCCCACCAGCGGTAGTGAAATTGTCCCGCGGGGTCGGTGTACCAACCAGCAGGTACCGCGGTTGGTGGGTTTTTAGGAGGCAGCGGCGGGAGGAGGTCGCTCATAGCCCTATGAACAACAAGTTACGGTCGTCGAGCGACGTAGCCATGAGGGTTACAACAACTCCAATTGCTAAGCACACACCAGCAATGATTACGGCGCTGTGAGCCCAAGGGTCGTTCTTATTCTTGGCGGCCAAGCCAAACCCTGCGGCAAAAACGACGGCAGGGGGCAGGAAAGTAGTAATAGCAGAAAAAACAAGCGAGGTGACCACAAAGCCTCGACCAGGGCCGCCGGTGGCGTACTCGTCGCCATCTTGCAGGGCCAGCGGAGGATGACCTGCCGGGGGAAATTCGTCGGACCGCGGGTCGGCGGGTCGGCCCGCAGCTATCGGGTTGGAGGTCGGTTCGAACACGGCGTGCAGTGTAGAGCGGACCTTGGGTGTGGTTGCGGCGGTCGGGGGTGAAATACGCACGGGAGTACTGCGAGCGGGTACTACGATTGGTGGGTGCGCCGAGGACTCGTTGAAGGATCGCTGGCTTACTTCTTGTGGGGGATTTCGCCCGTATTTTGGAAGTTGCTAGGCGACATCGAACCATCTGACATCGTGGGTTACCGGATTCTGGCCTCGGTGCTATTGCTCGTAATGGTTCATAGCGCTCGGCGACGGTGGGCGGTGCTGAGCATCGCGCTCCAAGAGCCAGGGGCATTGCTAATGATGGCCTTATCGGGAGCATTGTTGGCCACAAACTGGACTATTTTCATCTGGGCGGTGGACAACGGGCGCGTTGTTGAGGCCAGTCTGGGGTACTTCATACTGCCGCTTTTCAGTGTGGTCCTCGGTGTTGGTTTGCTGGGTGAACGGTTGCCTCGCCGGCAATGGGCTGCCATCGGTGTTGCGTTTGTTGGCGTGGCCTGGCTTGTCGTCAGCACAGGTACGGTGCCTTGGGTTTCGCTTCTATTAGCGGCCAGTTTTGGCACCTATGGACTGATCCGTAAAACGGCCACGATCGAATCGCTCGACGGGCTAACAGTCGAGCTGATGTGGCTGCTGGTTCCTGCGGCCGCCTACCTGACCTTCCGACTCAGCGCCGGCGAACCCGCAGCAATCCCCAACCAGCCATGGCTCTTATTAGCGCTGGCGGCTACAGGAGTGGTCACGGCAGGTCCGCTGCTGTTGTTTGCATCGTCTGCTCGAAAGATCCCGTTGGCCACCCTTGGGTTACTGCAATTTATTACGCCAAGCATCCAGTTCGTTCTGGGGGTCTGGGCCTATGGCGAAGACTTTGACTCGCTCCGCCTCGTTGGCTACTTGCTGATATGGATCGCGCTCATTGTGTTTAGCTACGACGTGATCTTTCGAAACGATGCACTGTCTTCCGCCGGCCTAAGGCCGACACGAGCCAGCCAAACGCAATCCCGGCAATAACCCCTCGCTCAATATGAGGTGCCGCAACGAGGGTCGCGAACAAGGTGAAACTGGCGACTAAGCCCGCCGAACGATGAGATCGAACTAGGCCAACGATCTGGTCGAATCGCAGCAGCGACAGCACCGCCACAATCACCGAAGCTGCAAGCACAGCGGTTGGGAGATCTTCTAGAAGGTGGGTAAAGGGGAGGAAGGCGAGGACGGTGCATCCGGTAGCAAAGCTGGCCAGCGGGGTTGTCGCGCCAGTGAGGCGCCCTAAGGAAGTGCGAGAAAATGATCCGCCGACGGGCATCCCACCGACGACGGCCGACGCAAGGTTGGCTACGCCTGAGGCCACAAACTCACGATCGGCATCCCATGGTTGACGGTCGAGGGTGGCGTAGGTTTTGGCGATCGTGGCTGGTTCGGCAAAGCCAACCACGGCGATAGCGAATGCGGGGACGAGCAATGCAGCAGTGTCGCCCCAGGGAATATTGGTGGCGACCGATAGCCGACTAATGGGCAACGCACCAATGGTGTTGCCTCGGAACCCCAAGGTGCCCGACGCAATAGCGCCAAACACCACCGCCAACATCACCCCGGGGAACAGGCGGTTGATGCGTCTACCCAACAAGATCACTGCAGTTGCTGCTGCCGCAAATCCGACCGACCCTAGATGCCAACCGGCCGGATGGCCAGTGGCGACAAACGCCTGCCGAAGAATCCCATGCGATCCGTCCGTGACGCCTAAGGCAGAGGGAAGTTGGGACGCAAGGATAAGAACGGCGGCGGCGGTGGTAAAACCGAGGGAAATTTCCGGCGTGAGTACTGTCGTAATGCGCCCCCCTCCGAGCAGTCCCATCGCAACGCGCATAACCCCAATAAGCACGGCAAGAAGGATGGCCATCTGAATGTAATTCTCGGATCCAGCCATGGCACGGCCGCTAAGGGCCCCAAAGGTCATCAGCGATGTGAGTGCAACCGGCCCATTTTGTAGGTAAGGCGACGCTACGAAGAAACTGCTCACCAGGGGTACAAGAGCAGCGGAGTACAAGCCAACTTCAGGCGGAAGCCCAGCAATCTGCGCATAGGCCAGCGATTGCGGGATTAAGACGAGGGCCACGCTGACACCGGCGATCAGATTTTGTGGAGCCGTCTTTCGGTTGCGGAAATCAAACGAGGCGAACGATGGGGTGATCGAACGAAGGCCAGCCATTAATCGCGACCATATCGGTCAAGATTAAGACCAGTCAGACAATTGGTCAAAAAAATGGCAGGCTGTATTTGTGAGTATTGATTGGGATCGCTTGGAAACAGCGGGTGTATTTGATCCGAAGCACGAGACTGCTCAGGATCGTCGCGATTTGATCGAGTATTTGGCTAGCGAGGGTGCCAGTACCGACGCCATGATTGCCGCCCACCAGACCGATGAACTCCTCTCCCTCGCTAGTGACTCGTACACCTTGAGCCGAGGTTCGTTTGCCGTGGCCGAACTGGCGGAGCGATCAGGGTTTCCCCAGGGCGTCGTCGAGGAGTTGTACGCGGTGATTGGTGTGCCGGTCATAGACGTCGAGAACAAACGATTCGACCAAGACGATGTTCGCTTTCTGACCAACCTCGCGGATGGGCCAGCGAGCATGTTCGAGATCAGCGAACTGGCTGAAATGATGCGGGTTTTTGGCATCTCGCTCGCGCGGATTGCTGATGCATCGGTATCAGTGTTTACGCAGGGAATCGAACAACGTATGGTGGCTCAAGGGGCCACTGAGGTCGAGCTAGCTCGTATGCAGGTTGAGGCGCAGGGGCAAGCAGAAAGACTGCCCGAGCTAATTCAACTCATATTGCGGCATCACATGGTTGCATCCATCCGGAGAATGCGCGACGCAATGACCGCTGCCGACGGCTTCGGGGCCCGAGTTTGTGTTGGCTTCGTCGATGTTGTTGGTTTCACCCCAATGTCGGAGTCGCTCGATTCCGAAGCCTTGGCCGAACTGGTGTCGTCGTTTGAAAACCGCTCGACCGACGTGGTGACGCGCAACGGTGGCCAGGTTCTTAAGTATCTTGGCGATGAAGTCATGTTCTTGGCCGTCGATCCCACTGTGGCATGCACCGTTGCACTGGCATTGATCGCCGATTTCGAAGCCCAGGGAATCCGACCTCACGGCGGCTTAACGCTTGGCACAACGGTTACTCGTCGGGGGGATTACTACGGCCCCACAGTGAATTTGGCATCACGGCTTGTCAACCATGCCGTTCCGGGTGAGGTATTGGTTAACCACGAACTAGTCGAGGCTCTCGAGAATGAGCCAACGTTGGCGTTTATCCCCGCCGGACGTCGCATGATCCGTGGTGTCGCTGATCCTGTTCGGGTGTGGACACTCACTGCGTTGGATGGGGCCTAGCCAACCATTTGGCCCACGGCATGAATCACAATGCCGATGAGTGCGCCTACCAACGTGCCGTTGATGCGAATGTACTGCAGATCTTTTCCTACTTGAAGCTCGATACGTCGACTGGTGTCGTCGGCATCCCACTTCGCCACAGTCGAGCCAATGAGATCGGCAACCTCGGCTTTGGATTGGTCGGCGAGATAGCGAACGGCCCGGGTGGCGTATTTGTCAGCGCGAGCCTGAAGCTCGGGATCGTCGGCGATGCGGCGTCCAATCCGTTCAATTGCCGTACTCAAACGAGCGTGTAAATTTGAGGCTGGATCGTTGGCTGCGGAACGAAGGTCACTTTCGATGGTGGCCCACAGTTGCTGGACCCAAGATCCAATTTCAGGGCGTTCCAATAGTTGGTCGCGGATCGTGTCGACGCGTGCTGCCAGATCGGGGTCGGTGCGCAGCCGCGTCGCAACATCGTTCATCTTCAGGGTGAGGTGATGACGTAGCTCATGGTGGGGGTCGGCAACCACATCGCTCAGAAACGAATGCAACCCGCTCATGAGTTTGCCAAACACACGATCGTCGAGCGCAGGTGGCACCCACCAGGGCGATTCATTGCCGAGATGGGTTCGCAAAACGTCCTTGTTCTCCTCGATGCCACGTAACACGCCACCGAGAATGGAGTCCATCGCCGCTTGGTGTTGTTCGCTTTCGACCGCAGCATCGAGGGCTCGTGCCACAACAGGTGCCGCCGGTGTTCGTTGTACACGATCGCGCAATAGTGAGTGGATCGCTTCCTGTATGGCTTCGTCGTCGATTACCTCGGCCAGGGCGACGAGGCCGTCTGCCAACCGTGCCGCAGCAATTTTGGCATTGTTGCCGGTGGTCATCCAGGTACCGAGCCGACTGCCAAGGTGGGCGGAATCGACTCGTTCGCCCAAAACGGTGGGATCGAGGAAATTCTCCTGCACAAACTCGCCCAGGCTTTCACCGATCTGATCTTTGCGGGTGGGGATTATTGCGGTATGGGGAATCGGAATTCTGAGGGGATGTCGGAAAAGAGCGGTAACTGCAAACCAGTCGGCAATGCCACCGACCATGGCGGCTTCTGCAGCAGCAATTACGTAGCCCTTCCAGCCAAGTTCACCGAGGGACCGAAAGACGACGAACGTAGCGCTCGCCGCAATTAACATGACCGTGGCGCCAAGCTTCATACGACGCAGTTCGGCGGCTCGCCGCTGGTCGCGCTGAGCGCCGAGCCTTGGGCCGCTCATGTCTGGCTCGCGGGCGCCCGTTGCGTTACCAAGTTGTAGGCGCGCCAATTGATCATCGCTTCGAGTCGCCGCACGTGGCCTTCGTTGAGCGCGTCGTTATCGGGACCGGTAACCGCCGAGACCGCGCACACCCAGCCGCCATCGGGGTGATCGACAAGGGTTGTGGTTATCTCCGACGTCGGGTGGGGGCCGTCGACAGCCACCACTTGTCGCCACGGCGCGTCGCTACTGACGACCGTCTCGTCAGAGAGGAGGGAGCGGTGCATGATGTCCCACATCTTCTCTCGTGAACAGCTGAATTGACGTTCGCAACTAAGTGATCGGTACGTCAACTTCTGCGCCATGGTCTCAAACGGTATCGTGACAGGCTGATGGCTCCCGTAACTGATGAACAAGCACTCGAAATCGCTACACGGCGCACGGCAATATGGTTTTGGCGCGTTGTGCGTCGTCTGTTGCGCATTGTGCTGCACCCGTTCTTCTCGCTCAAGGTTGTCGGGAAAGAGCATCTTGAGGTTCCTGGCGGAGCCATTATTGCTCCCTCGCATCGCTCCCATTTCGACGCCCCATTGGTCGGATCTTTGGCGGTTCATCGCATGCGCTGCGTAGCGAAGAGGTCGCTTTTCAAGACCCGGATCTTTGGCTGGATTATTTCAGCGCTGGGGGCATATCCGGTTGATCGTGGGACGGCGGATCGTGATGCCCTCGCCACTTCCGAGCGCATGCTGAACGAGGGCAATCAGCTGATCTTGTTCCCCGAGGGAACCCGTCAAGAGGGCGACACGATTGGGGAACTGTTCGAAGGCATGGTCTATCTGGCCGCCCGGACGGGTAAGCCGGTGGTCCTTGTCGGGGTGGCCGGTACCGAAGAAGCTCTGCCATCGGGTGCTAAGCGACCCCATCGCAGCAAAGTTCGCATAGTGGTGGGTGAACCCCACTACTTCGGCGTCGACGGACCAATGAAACGTTCCGCACGTAAAGCGGCAACATTGCAGCTCCACACGGAGCTGCAAGATTTGTACGATCAAGCGCTAGCGCTTTGACGGCCACGTCGGTGAAAAACACGAGCCTTGTAAATCCCAGATTCGTCCTAGTAGTGCTTAGTTCGTTTGGATACTTTCTGGCCGTAGGCACCCAACTGTCGGTGTTGCCGGTTTATGTCGAGGAAACCCTGGGCGGGGGAGCGACCGCTATTGGTCTCACCTTTGGTGCATTTGGAATCTCGGCTGCATTGTTGCGCTTGTGGATTGGCCCCCTTGGTGACCGACAAGGACGACGCTTGCTGATCGTGGTGGGCTCGATCATCGTGGCGATCGCCCTGGCTGGGCACGCACTGACCGACGCTATTTGGCAAGTATTCATGTTGCGATTGTTGTTGGGCGCTGGCGAGGCCGCCGTTTTTGTCGGTGTTGCTACGGCGGTCCAGGACTTAGCCCCACCG
Organism: uncultured Acidimicrobiia bacterium; assembly: GCA_964196475.1. GTDB lineage: Bacteria > Actinomycetota > Acidimicrobiia > Acidimicrobiales > JAHEJN01 > CAWKZT01. The sequence continues at coordinate 17,551 of CAXMUI010000118.1, read as the reverse complement.
GATCGTCGCGGTGAAGCCGCATCGTATTTCTCGTTATCGACTTATGGCGGTCTGGCGGTGGGTCCGCTCATTGGCGAGGCAGTGCTTGAGAATCATGGCAACAGGTGGGCCTTCATTGTGGGCGCACTGCTGGGTCTGGTGGGAGCAGGGTTAGGGCTGTTTGCCCCGGGCAAGCCCAGCCAACCTGTTCCCCGGCCCAAAACCCTAATTCACCGCGGTGCACTTCGCCCTGGGTGCGTACTTGGTCTCAATTTGCTGGGCTACGTGGGTTTCTTGTCGTTCGCTACTCTGCACGCTGGCGATATCGGAATTGAACGAACGGGAACGCTTTTCGCCGAGTTGGCTGTGACTATTGCTTTCATGCGATTGTTCTTCGCCAAGTTACCCGATCGTCTTGGCCCCATTCGTACGTCGCAGATCGGGTTGGTTACGTCAGCGATTGGCCTGTTTGGCCTGTATTTCTGGCAAGAACCGGTGGGGGCTTATGCCGCAGTGGCGGTGTATGCCGTGGGACAGTCCCTGATGTTCCCGGCGTTGTTTGTGGTCGCTGTGCAGTCGGCACGCGAAGACCAAAGAGGTCACGCCATTTCTACGTTCTCGCTGTTTTGGGACGCGGCCATTGGGTTGGGCGGCTTTGCTATTGGCGGCATTGTGGCCCTAACCGACCGACCCACCGCATTTCTGGTCGGAGCGGTGGCAGCGGTAATTGATCTGCTCTTGTTGCAGATCATCCTGGGTCCCGTTCTTGATCGAGGCGACCAATCCATGGTGAGGTCATGAGTTTCGACGGATTTAGCGATCGGTGGCGAGGATGGCGCGAGCGGCTACCGCTCGAAGAATATGAGGCCCGTTTCGCTCAAATGGCGACAGATGGCCAGAACATTCATGGTGAGGTCGATGGTATTGAACGATTGCGATCAAGTCACCACTGGGCAAGTTCTACGATCCTTGATGCTGGCTGCGGAACTGGTCGCATAGCCGTCGAATTGGAGGCCCGGAAATGGCAGGTGACCGCAATTGACTCGGACCCCGACATGATCGCCCTTGCCCGACCCAAAAGCGAGACGGTGGCCTGGGCGGTTGATGATCTGGCAACCTTCGATTTGAAAAAGCAGTTCGACGTTGTTCTGATGGCGGGGAACATCTTGTTGTTTGTGCACCGCGGGACCGAATTAGCGGTTCTGACGAACACCGCTCAACACGTGCATCCCGACGGGTTAATGGTGGCGGGGTTTGGTCTGACGGAGTTCACCAAGGCGCAGTACGACGAATGGTGCCGGACCGCTGGTCTGGTAGTTGTGGATGAGTGGGCCACATGGGAGGGCGCCGCATATGCGGGTGGCGATTACCTTGTCTCGATTCTTCGGCCGCTTGTGGCCTAACCTCGGTTTGTGCCCCAACGACTAATCACTTCCAAGCTTGCCTCGTTTGGCGAAACAATCTTCGCTGAAATGTCGGCGTTAGCCGCCCGGACCGGGGCCGTAAATCTTGGTCAAGGATTTCCCGACACGGATGGTCCAACCGAAGTGTCCGATGCCGCGATCCAAGCAATTCGTGACGGGCATAACCAGTATCCGCCCGGGATTGGTATTGCTGACTTGCGTCACGCTATTGCTGAGCACCAGCAGCGTTTCTACGGGGTCACGGTCGATCCTGATACCGAAGTATTGGTTACCGCCGGGGCAACGGAGGCGCTGACCGCGGCGTTGCTCGCGTTGTGCGATGACGGCGACGAAGTCGTGGTATTTGAGCCTTGGTACGACAGCTACGGGGCCGCAATTGCGATGGCAGGTGCCACCAAAACGGTGGTTACCTTGCGCCCCGGAAATAATGGGTACGAGTTCGACGAAGCCGAGCTACGTGCAGCTATTGGACCTTCGACCCGACTATTTTTGCTCAACACGCCACACAATCCGACGGGCAAAGTGTTCACCGATGAGGAGCTATCCCTCATTGCCCAGCTTTGCGTCGAACATGACGTGTTAGTCATTACCGACGAGGTGTACGAACACCTGGTATTTGATGGTGAGCATCGACTCCTGGCTACCTATCCCGGCATGGCCGAACGAACGGTCACCATCTCTTCAGGCGGGAAGACATTTTCGTTTACGGGTTGGAAGATTGGGTGGGCCATTGGCCCTACGGAAATTCTTCAGGCCGTCCGAACCGCCAAGCAGTATCTGACGTATGTCAATGGGGCGCCGTTCCAACCAGCTACTGCGGTTGGTCTTCGTCTTGGCGACGACTATTTCGATGGCTTCCTGGCCGACATGCGCATGAAACGGGATCTGTTGAGCGACGGTCTCGAGTCAGTGGGCTTTACGGTATATCGCCCCCAAGGCACGTATTTTGTGACCACCGACATCCGAAATTTCGGTACCGATGACGGCCGCCAGTTTTGCCTTGATCTTCCGGAGCGGGCTGGTGTGGTTGCCGTACCGAATGTTGTGTTCTATGACAATAAGTCCGAGGGTTCGCATCTCGTTCGTTTCGCATTTTGCAAGAAAGTCGGTGTGCTCGAGGAGGCAGTTGAGCGGCTAGGGGCGTTGAGGTGAAGGTTGCCGCTATCCAGCATGACATCGTTTGGGAGAACGCTGCGGCGACCATCGAGTCGCTACGAGCCCCGGTGGCTGCGGCGGCAGATGAGGGAGCGCACCTAATTGTGCTCAGCGAGATGTTTTCAACGGGCTTCTCGATGGCGCCTGAACGAGTAGCCGAGGGCCCAGAGGGGCCAAGTGCGTCGTTCTTGTTTGAGCAAGCTGCGTCGTCGGGTTCTTGGCTCGTCGCGTCGGTCCCAACCTTGATGCCCGAGATGGACCTTCCCCAAAACGTCCTCACTGTTGCGTCGCCCGATGGCGGAGTCCACCGGTATGCAAAAATCCACCCCTTCTCGTATTCGGGAGAGGATCAGCACTACGCGGCAGGTGAGGATTTCTTGACGCTTGTGATTAATGGTGTGCGATGTTCGTTCTTTGTTTGCTATGACCTGCGTTTTGCTGACGAATGGTGGGCCCTAGCACCGCAAACCGATTGCTATGTCATTCCGGCCAATTGGCCTAGCGTACGACGTGAGCATTGGATGGCCCTGTTACGAGCCCGCGCCATTGAGAATCAGGCATTCGTGGTGGGAGTGAACCGGGTAGGTGATGGCGATGGAGTGGCCTACGCAGGAGATAGTCAAATCATCGATCCGTTAGGTCAGCTGGTTGCTAACGGTGGCGACAGTAACGTGACCGTCACCGCCGAGATCACGGCCGAGCGGGTGGCCGAGGTGCGAGCACAATTTCCGTTTCTGCAAGATCGCCGCTAGGGCAACTTGGGATTTAAGCCATGGCTTGCCAGTTGGCCTGAGCTTTCTCGGAGCGGCCTGGCAGAATCTTGAACAGCATCTTCGCAACGCCGTTCTTGAAGAGGAAGGTCTGCTCGTCGACGACCACGGCGTGCTTTGATGAACCAGTTACGTCAGTCTTGTTGAGGCTTACTGCGAAAGCGCACTGGCCGTCAAAGGCGGGGCTCGGTGTGGACATTGGTGCTCCTGGGTTGTTAAGAGGTAAAGGCGAAGCCTCATACTATACCAAATGGTTTACTTTTGCTCATGGGGTTGCCCGTGGATCAATCCGGCACTGCGTTTCGTGATGTGCCGATAATCCGGCACACTGTTGCTCGTGAAAGCACTTGTCTTTGAACGGTCTGAAATTCGCTACGTTGCTGCGGTGGTGGCGTCGAAGGTCGCTCGCAGTTCAGCGGCCCAAGTTGGCCCCCTTCGACTCAAAGATATTGATGCCCCAGAGCTTCCTGGTAAGGACTGGCAGGTCATGTACCCACGCCTGGCTGGCGTGTGCGGCAGCGATCTTGCAACGGTCGAAGGCCGTTCTAGCCGATATTTCGAATCGCATGTGTCGTTCCCCTTTGTCCCTGGACACGAAGTTGTCGGCGATCTCGCGGATGGCACCCGAGTAGCGCTCGAACCAATTCTTGGTGCGGAAGCCCGTGGCGAAGAGCCACCCTTCGAAGGTGCCGCTCCCGGCGACGGCGACGACTATGGCTACCTGCTGGGCGATGCGGTCGATACCGGCATCCAAACAGGATTCTGTTCCAGCACCGGCGGAGGGTGGGGCACCCAGCTTGTTGCCCACAAATCTCAGTTGCACTCGATTCCCGAACAACTGAGCGACGAATCAGCAGTCATGCTTGAGCCGGCCGCTGGCGGAGTGCACGCCGCTCTGCGGGCTGGGATCAAAGACGGTGACGTCGTGGTCATTCAGGGCGCCGGAACAATGGGCCTCGTAACCCTTGCCGCAGTGGCCGAATACACCAATCCCGCCGAAATCATCGTTGCCGCCAAATACGCTCATCAAAAGGAACTTGCTCGTTCGCTGGGTGCCACCACAGTGGTCAGCCCAAGCGAAATGAAGCGGGCCGTACGTCGCCAGGTGGGTTGCCGCATGATCGGTGATGACCTCACCGGCGGTGCAGATGTCACTATCGATGCAGTTGGTTCGGCGAGCTCAATCGCCGACAGCATTTCGGTCACCCGGCCCCGAGGGCGTGTGCTCCTGTTGGGGATGCCTGGGGTAGCCAAGCTGGACCTCACTCCACTTTGGCATCGCGAAACCGAACTCGTGGGCGCATACACCTACTGCACCGAGCACCTTGACGATGGAACGCACACCACGAGTTTCAAAATGGCATTTGACTTGGTTGCCAAAACGAAATTGGATCGTCTCGTCTCGGCGCACTACCCAATTAGCGAATACAAAGCGGCCCTTCGCCACGCTTCCGAGGCTGGCCCCCGAGGCGCGGTAAAAATTGTGTTTGATCTGCGAGACGAACGCAACTAGTAATCGACGCCCGCAACCTTGCCGAGCTTGTCACGGCGGTGGTAGGTGCGAATGAGGCGCACGGTGCCAGACTTTGAACGCATTGACAACGAGTTTGTTTGTGCGCCAGCCCGGTTGTAAGTGACACCAGGTAGCAGCGGCCCGTCGGTAATTGATGTCGACGCGAAAAAGCAGTTGTTGCCCTGGACGAGGTCGTCCTGAGTGAGAATGTCGTTGATGTCGTAGCCAAAGTCAATCGTGGCCTGGAGTTCGGCGTTGCTGCGAGGATGAAGTCGGCTCTGCATCTCGCCGCCCATGCACTTAAGAGCGGCAGCAGCAATGACACCTTCGGGGGTGCCGCCAATTCCCATCAAGATGTCGGCACCAGAGTCGGGCCAGGCCGTAGAAATCGCGCCGGCTACATCGCCGTCGCGGATCAAGCGAATTCGGGCGCCAGCGGCGCGAACCTCGGCGATCAGTTGCTCGTGGCGAGGCCGTTCGAGAATTACGGCAGTGACGTTTTCGATGGATTCGCCCTTGGCTTTCGCCACGGCCGCCAAGTTGTCCGCCACCGATGCATTGATGTCGATAACGCCTTTGCAACTTGGGCCAACAGCAATCTTGTCCATGTAGACGCACGGACCCGGATCGAACATTGTGCCTTGGTCCGATGCGGCAATAACGGCGATGGCGTTGGCCTGACCCAGTGCGGTGAGCGTCGTGCCGTCGACAGGGTCGACCGCGATGTCGACCCGAGGTGAGGAGCCGTCGCCGATGCGTTCGCCGTTGAACAACATAGGCGCTTCGTCTTTTTCGCCTTCGCCGATAATGACGGTTCCGTCCATACGGATGGTGTCGAGCATTTGGCGCATGGCGTCGACGGCCGCACCATCGGCTCCGAGCTTGTCACCTCGTCCCATCCATTGAGATGCTGCGAGTGCGGCCGCTTCGGTAACCCGCACAAGTTCTAGTGCAAGGTTCCGATCGGCAGCCTCGACGACGTTGTCGGGAGCTGTTTCATCAGTCACACCCACGAACCTATCCACCGAAAGGTGTCGTTGCTAATCAGATGCTGGTTTACTCCTTGGGTGACTGTTTGGTGCTTTCAATGCCGGAATGAGTATGACGACGATGTGGTGGAGTGCGTTGAGTGCACTGCCCACACGAGTGAACACGAACCTTTAGCGCCCCACGAGGTGGGGACCGAGGACGATCCTCAGGTGGCGTGGGAGCTTCACGCATGGTCCATGGTGGGTCGTTACCAACTTGACAAGAAGCTCTGGGAAGCCGACATCGTGCACGGCTGGATGGGTGCTGCACTTGTTGCGCTTGAGAAGGATGAGTCGACCATTGACGGCATTGTCGAGCAGGTAGAAACCGAATTCCGTCCCACGCTCGACCCCGAACTACCGCTAATGGAGTACGCCCTCGACGACTACCCGGGTGAGGCACGCGACCAAATTACCCGACGACTCGATCTCGTCGGTGTTCCGTATCAAATCGGTTCTGACCTGGTCATGATCGTGCACGAGCGCGACGAGGAAATGGTCGATGAGGTGTTCGAAAAGATGGTTTCGGGCGACTCGGAAATTCCGACGTTTGGCCCCGGTGTCGAGGGTGTCGACCCGCACTTGCTCATCGAGAAGTTGTTTAACGCATCGGACCGTCTGCGACGCAATCCTCAAGATGCCAAAGCCAAGGCAATGTTTCTCGAAGTCAACGATGTCCTCTTCGATATGTCGCTGCCGTGGGGTTACGACGCCTTTTTCTGGAAGAGCATCCTCGACCAAGTCGATCATCTGTATGAAATCTTTGAGACCGACGACGTTGACGACTTCAAGGAAACAACGTCCGAGCTAACCGAACAGCTGCGCACGGTTTTGTAAGGAGCGGCTGTGCTGCTCGCTGAGCTGCAGATTTTTCATTCGCGTCCGATCGCCCCCACGCGTCGCCTAGCCATTGGACCGCGTCTGTTGCCAACTGACCCGGCTCCCGGAGTCGGGTCAGTGTTGTTGGGCGTTGTTGTGGCCCGGCATATGCGATCCATAGATCCGGATTTGTGGGACGACTTCACTCGTTTGAGCTTTGAAATTGAGCGAGGAACCAAGGTCGCTCAGCCGCGGCTGCGTTTTCGGCTGCAGGATGATCGCGTCGGTTTGACGCGAAGCCAGCACCAGTTGGTTCGAGTGCGCGGGGACCTCAATTTCATTCACGACGATGAGAATGGCACGCCTATCCAGCAGGTCTTGGGCGCCCTGTATGGCGCTCGGCTACTGAAGCTCCATGAACGTAGAGCAGCGATGGATACTTGCCGCCGGGGGATGCGGTGGATCGGCGACGAGGGCGATATAGATCGACTTGTTGCCCATCTTTGCGGCGGCGACACCGGGTTTGCAATGCCAGCAGCAGCTACCACGAGTCCTGTGGCATGGGCCTTCGAGATTTTAGGATTCGACACCTTCCAAACTGACGATGATCGGCGACCTCGGGCGCCGGATGTGCAGCGTCGGTTTCGAGCCATGCTGCTCAAAGCTCACCCCGATCACGGTGGTGATTCTGATGAGGCAGCGAGTCGAATTGCCGAACTTACTGAAGCGCGTCGTATCTTGCTGCTATGACGTCCCCGCCTGATGCACCGATTGGCGCAATGTTATTCACCCACGGAGCAGGGTCCGATCGGGATCATCCGACTGCGTTGGCTGTAGAGGCGGCGTTGGCGCCGTTGCTGGTAGAGCGGGTTAATTTTCCGTACCGGAAGGTAAGGCTAAAGGGTCCGCCCGATCGGGCGCCGAAGTTGATTGCCAGTGTGATCGAGGAGTCTCAAGCCCTCGCCAAGAAAGTCGATTGTGAACTGGGCGATTTGGTGCTTGCCGGTAGATCCCTTGGTGGTCGTATGTGTTCGATGGCGGTAGCGGAGGGTTTACCGACCCGAGCCCTCGTGATGATTGGCTATCCGTTACATCCGCCCTATAAGCCAGAAAAGTTACGAGTCGAGCATTTTCCAGCTCTGGAAGTGCCATGTCTGTTTGTCTCGGGTACTCGTGATCCGTTTGGTACGCCCGAAGAACTCCTGCGTCACACAGCGGCTATTCCCGGTGCCGTTACTCATCATTGGATCGAAGACGGTCGACACGAACTCAAGACGCACGAGGCTGAAATTGCTGCGACGGTTAAGGAATGGATCACTGGCCTATAGGGGATCTCCGATGAGGTCGCTATTCACCGAGTTTTTGCAGTTCGGCGACGAACGCAGGTTGCTGCTGGAGTTGTGGGTTGATCCGCAACGCGGTTGATGCTTCCTCTTGGGAAGCCAAGACGAGATCAATCAGCGAACCGTTTTCCCAATCAATTTCGTCGGCATGGGCGCGGAAGATATCGAGTTGGGTTACCGGCGGAGGCCGTGCTTCGGAATTCTCTTCGGGTCGGGGCTCTTGGCAGAAATCCCACGACTCGAGCGCTGGCCAGGTTTCGAATACCCACGGGGTGAGTTGAGCCAGGATCCATGTGTTGTCGATGTATTCGGTGTCTGTGTAGTCGCCTATGGGTTCAACGTAGACCGCGAGGTGATCACCGGTAGGTGACGATTTGAAGGTGCCGTTAGCGGTGCGATCAATCAGATTTCCGTAGGTGAATCGTAGGCCGTATTGTTCGACGAGGGGATTGAAGATTGCGGCTATGTCTGCCTCAGCTTCGGGCGGATAGTCCGAAGCATCGAACGTTGTGTTGGCGGAGGGGGTGGGTTCGGTTGTCGGCGGCTCTGTAGACGCAGGAGGGGTCGTTGGCTCGTCTGTGGGTGCCGCAGTTGACGTTGGGTCGGGCGTCGCATCGCGTTGCTCGGCATGAGGTACTGCCTCGCCCAAAGGTGTTTCAAGGGGTAGGGGAGCAGCGGTGTCCGTGGATGCTTCGGCACCACATGCACCAGCGATGAGACCGAGGGCCAAAATGGTGCTGATAGCTCGATGGTGGTGGGTGGCGCTCATAGGGAAAAGCTACCCGTTACCGGGTACCTATGGTTGCAGCGAAGCGTCCTCTGGGTTTATTTCCTCAAGTTCTTGCCCCGCCGTTTCGGGATAGAACTTGAGGATCAAGAAGGTGACGACAAAAGCGGAAGCGAACAAGATCTGAAATGATAGGGCGAATCCCAGTGAGTCTGAGGCAAAACCAACGAACAGAAGACCAATCACGCCGCCGAGTACTCCGGGGATGGCAAGCAGTCCGTTGGATTGCGCCCGCCGACTGGTGCCGAACATTTCGAACGAATATACCCCTAGGGCCGGGATGGCTGCTGCTCCGATCACGGTGCCCAACGTGGCCACGAGCCACATCGTCAACCCTGAAGTGGAGTATCGGATAACTACAGCGGCCGCGCCCGCTAAAAATGCGGTGGCCCCGATCAGGCGGCGGCCGCGGGTGTCGGCCAGTTTGCCACCGATGAGAACGCCTATACCGATTGGTGTATTGACCACAAGTTTGAACGTGGTGACATCGGTGGCGCTAAACCCACGGTCCTCCCGCAGGTAGTCGGTAAGGAAATTCGATGCCGGGGTAGCCAACATCGTGGCGAAGAAGACCGTTGTGCCCAAGAGCAACAAGCGTTTGCGAGCCAGCGGCTGCGGCTTCGATTGGGCGACGGTGAATCGGCGAGTCTCGGGAAGTGCTCGGGCGGTTAAACGCACCAGCAGGAGGCCGACGACTGGCAACAAAAATAGGATGCGCCACGCGGCAACATCAAGGTCGGCGAGGGGTACAAACCAGACGACCATCCCGGAGCCCAAGCCGGCGCATAGTGCGAGGACCGACACGACGTAGGCGCGGCTTCGGGCAGGGGCCTCTTCGGCCGCGATCACGCCAATGAGCAGTGCCAATGTGGCGGATAGCCCACGGCCAATCGTCTGCGTCACACCGTAAGCCCAGAAGTTGGGCGCTCCTGCCGTTGCCATGGCCAACAAGCACGCTCCCGCGGCGGCCCACAACAAAATTGGCCGGCGGCCTTGGCGATCCGCGAGCAACGACAGTCCAATCGAAATGACAATGCCGATGCGAACCGCTGACAGCACGATGCTCTCGGCGTCGTTGCCTTTGTCGAATTCGTCAGCTGCGAAGCTGATGGTTTCGCTCAGTAGTGTTCCGAGGTACCCAGCGAGAACGGCTAACGAACACAGCAAGGCAATGACTCGTGCGGCACGAGTATCGAGGCGGTCCGGTGGAGACCACCATGGCAGCTTATGTCGAGGTGGTTTACGCAGCGCACTGCGCATAGGCCAAGCCAGAAGGACCTTCCAGAACGGCAGGCTCAACCGATAGTGAAAGGACTCGGTAACCGAGAATCGGTCGCCAGCGGGGGTAACGGCAAGGGTTCGTTCGTAATGGTCGAACGGTCCCTCCAGCAAGGTGTAGGTACATGAATCGACACGCGCTTCGGCCACTATGTCGTCGCGAGGTTCCTGCAGTTTTGCCAACGCATCGGCGTCGACTAGCGAGGTGGTGCTGTGGTTGGCCACGGGCGGAGCATACTTAGCGAATGGATCGCATCATTGTGCGCCCAAGTGGCCCGTTATCTGGCGAGGTTCACATTGGGGGTGCCAAGAACTCAGTTCTGAAACTCATGGCAGCTACGACACTTGCTCAAGGGCAGTACGTCTTGCACAACGTGCCGCTCATTCTTGATGTTCGCTGGATGGCCGAATTGCTCGAATCAATGGGCATGACTGTGGTGTGGCTCGGCGAGCATTCCCTGCAAATTACCCATGGCCCAGACTTGCAGCCCGAGGCGCCATACGAGTTGGTCGAGAAAATGCGAGCGTCGATCGTCGTACTTGGGCCGCTGCTGGCTCACTTCGGTGAGGCAACCGTGGCCTTGCCAGGTGGTGATGACTTCGGTTCGCGTCCCATCGATATGCATCTGGCTGGGTTAGAACAGCTAGGCGCTTCCTTCGAGATGGTTCATGGCAATGTGGTCGGTCGATGTGATCGTCTAAAAGGCACCGAGGTCACCCTGGACTTTCCGAGTGTCGGAGCCACCGAGAACATCATGATGGCTGCCGTTCGCGCCGAGGGCCAGACCATCATCGAGAATGCAGCACGCGAACCCGAAATCGTCGACCTGGCCGCGATGTTGAACTGTATGGGTGCCGACGTGCTCGGAGCCGGATCCAGCCACATTGTGATCGAGGGTGTCGACGAATTGTTCGCCGTCGAGCACACGGTGGTACCCGATCGGGTAGTGGCCTCCACCTACCTCGCTGCTGTGGGCATCGCCGGCGGCGAAGTCACTCTCAAGGGCGTACGGGCCGACCATATGGATGTGCTATGTCGCAAACTCGGCACCATGGGTCTGCGGATATCACCTGAAGCCGATGGTTTGTGGGTGATGGCTCGCGAGCGGTTGACCTCGGTGGACATTTCGACCCTTCCTTATCCCGGGTTAGCCACTGACTACCTGCCCATGTGCGTGGCGATGTTGTCCGTAGCCGACGGTGTCGGAATTGTTACCGAGAATCTCTTTAGCGGCCGCTTTCGTTATATGGACGAACTCAGCCGGATGGGCGCCGACATTCGTATCGAAGGGCACCACGCGGTCATTCGCGGTCGAAAAACCTTGTCCGCGGCGCCAGTGAAATCACACGACATTCGTGCCGGAGCAGCCATCTTGGTCGCAGCGTTGCGGGGCGACGGCGAAACCGTCATCGCCGACCCCCATCACATTGACCGGGGTTACGACAACATTGTTGGACGCCTTCAGGCAATTGGGGCCGATATTGAACGTCGCGACGACTAGTTAGTCGTCGTTGGATTGTTCGGCGGCTTCTTTCTGGGCCTGGATCTGGTTGGCGCGCCGATTGGCGAGAAACAGCAACCCGCCGAAAACGAGAAGTGGCGCAGCCACCATGCCTAATTCGTCCCAGCCGCCATCGTGGGCAAATACCCAACCGTCGGACGGCACAATTAGGGAAGCGATCAATGTGGCCACGCTGGTCAGGGTACCGTCTTGGACGTGAGCGAAGCCGACCAGTCACCAACCTGTTACCGACACAACGACCGAACCGCAGGGGTGGTTTGTCAGCGCTGTGATCGACACATCTGCGCGTGGTGCATGAACCAAGCCTCGGTCGGCTTTCATTGCCCTGAATGTCTCAAATCTGGACGCCAGAAAGTTGTGCAGGGTCAAGCCGCCTTTGCTGGGGCGAACAACCAGTTGTATGTCACTAAGGCCATCATTGGTCTGAACGTATTGGCATTTGTGCTCACGTTGAACACCAACGGCGGACTGGGCTTGAAGTTCTCTGCTTTGCAGGATTGGTCGACGTTCGGACCGCTCATTGACCTCGACGGTTCATGGTGGCGACTGATCACAGGCGGTTTCCTGCACAGTGGCCTGATTCACATCGGCATGAATATGTACATTTTGTGGATGCTGGGTAAAAGTGTCGAGCGATCACTTGGTCCGGTGCGCTACGCGGCGTTGTATATGACTGCGCTTCTCGCTGGGTCGATGGGCGCTCTCGTTGCCGCACCGGATGCGGCGACCGTGGGTGCATCGGGGGCGGTATTCGGCTTGATGGGTGCACTGGCGATAGCCCAGCGTGCCCACGGCCGAAGCATGTGGGATGGCGGTATTGGTTCGCTGTTGCTCATCAATTTGGTTATCAGCCTGACCGTGCCCAACATCAGTATCGGCGGCCACGTCGGAGGATTCCTTGGCGGCTTGGCAGCGGGATGGATGATGTATGAAGCACCTCGAACGACGGGAAAAAAGTGGACCGACTTCGCCGGTACAGCCGGATTGGCCGTGGTGTTTTTCATCGGTGGACTGTGGGCGGCCACAACCTGGGTTGATCCACTCTTCTAGCACAGCAAATAGGAATTCGAATCCTGACCTGAAACGGGGCATTTCGCTCGGTAATGGCACAGGTAACCTATTTGGATGATGCAGAACCCTGGTGAACCAAAACCGGTTGCCTATTTGGACAACGCTGCCACCACGCCGGTTCGCCAAGTGGCGATTGATGCCATGGTGCCCATGATGTCAAACTGTTTCGCGAACCCGTCGGGAGCGCACCGTATGGCTCGCGAGGCTCGTCGAGCGCTCGACGATGCTCGCGATGTTCTTGCCCCAGGTTTGGGTTGCGAACCCGGCGACATCGTTTTTACGGCCGGAGGAACCGAAGCCGACAACTTGGCGATCATTGGAGCCCATCAACGCCATGGAGGCATCGTTGTGTGCCCTGCGGCTGAGCATCACGCAGTTCTGCATGCTGTTGAACATTGCGGTGGCACAGTCGTGGCCACCGATAATCAGGGACGCGTCGATCTGGCCGCTTTGGCCGAAGTGCTCACACCAGAGGTAACGCTTGTTTCGGTGATGCTGGCGAACAATGAGTCCGGCGTTGTGCAGTCACTTGACCCGGTGGCCGATCTCATCGCTGAGCAGGCTCCGAACGCCTTGTTGCACACCGACGCAGTGCAGGCCTTCCCGTGGATCGATGTGGCCACCGCAGCCGCTCGGGCCGACATGATCTCCATCAGTGCGCATAAGTTTGGTGGCCCCAAGGGCGTCGGTGCATTGGTGGTTCGCGAAGGTGTGGATATTGCCCCGCAACTGATCGGTGGCGGGCAAGAACGCGATCGGCGCAGTGGTACACAAAATGTGCCTGGCATCGTGGCTATGGCCGCGGCCGCTCAAGAAATGCTCGCAACGCGTGACGAAACCGTGGCCCGAATTGCCGCACAGCGCGATCGCCTCGTCGACGGGCTTGTCGAGGCCGTCGACGGCATGATCGAGACCGCTGTCGTCAACGGCGACCGCAGCCAGAAGGTGGCCGGGTCCTGTCACGTATGTGTCGAAGGCGTTGAGAGTGAAGCACTATTGGTACTTCTTGAACGCGAGAACATTTTTGGGTCAGCCGCATCAAGTTGTTCGAGCGGAGCGCAAGATCCGTCACATGTCCTAGCGGCGATGGGTATTGAACGATCTATGGCCGGTGGGTCGTTACGGCTTTCGCTAGGTTTCGCCACCACCGATGCCGAAATCGAACACGCACTCGCGGTTGTTCCGGCTGTTTTCGATCGCCTGAAGATGTTCGGCTGATGGCCCGGGTTCTGTGTGCCATGTCCGGTGGCGTCGATTCTTCCGTTGCGGCAGCCCTGCTTCGCGATGAGGGCCACGAAGTTACCGGAGTAACCATGAAGCTCTGGGGCGGCGATAGCGATACAGGGTGCTGCTCGGTATCAGACGTCGACGATGCGCGCCGAGTAGCCGACCAATTAGGCATCGAACATCACGTCTTCAATTTTGGCGAAGACTTCGAGAAGTGGGTCGTGGGCCCTTACGTTGCCGATCACCAAGCCGGCCGCACGCCAAACCCGTGTATCGAATGCAATCGGCATATCAAGTTTGATCGTCTACTCGAACGGGCCGAAGTGCTCGAGTTCGATTATGTGGCTACCGGCCATCACGCCAAGGTCGTACGAGCCGATGATGGCACGCTCTTGTTAGGCCGCGGGTATGACTATGCCAAAGACCAGTCATACGTGCTGCACATGCTCGACCAAATTCAGCTGGCCAAACTGTTGCTACCAATCGGCTCAATGACGAAAGACCGAGTCCGCGAACTCGCCGCCGGGTACGGCATGCGTACGGCCAGTAAGCCCGATAGCCAAGATGTTTGCTTTATTACTTCGGTGCAAGGTCGAGGTAAATTTCTGGAAGAACGCATCAACCTCACTCCTGGGCGCATTGTCGACACCGACGGTTCTCAAGTTGGCCAGGTCGAAGGCGTGCAGTTAGTAACTATTGGTCAACGCAAAGGGCTCGACGTGGGTGGCCACGCCACACCCCGCTATGTCGTCGACATTGACGTGCCAACTTCAACGATCACCCTCGGGACCAAGAACGATCTCCTTACAAATGTCACCGCCTTAACCAATGCCGAATGGTCCGCGGGCGCGGTGAGCGGCAACGTGCTTGTCCAGACCAACGCACACGGTGACACTGCCACTGCGGTGCTAGGCGCTGACTCGATTACTTGGGACAAACCTCATCGTAAAATTGCTGCCGGGCAGAGCCTGGTATTTTACCGTCAAGACCCTGAGCATGGCGAACTTGTGGTGGGCGGAGCCACGGCCACGAAGCGCTAACCGACCACGATCTTTCGCCGGTCGGCTTCGGCGAGTACCTCGCCTGGTTGACTTGGTGAAACCAAAATGGCGTTGGGTTCAGACGAAATTCCTTTGGCGTTTCGGCCGTCGCGTTGTACCACAGTCATAGGTTGCTCGAAGCGCACCTCTAACGACAGACCGAGTGCTCTCTGCGACACGTCGAGTGCCTCGGATTCGGCGAGGGCCGGACCAATGCGGCGAATGTCGGATCGACGGAATAGTTGTGGATCGATGAGCGAGGCAACATCGTGGACGACCATGCCGGAAGGTACGAACACTAGCCACCGACGACTAAGGGAGTAGAGCGACCGCATTGCCACGGTGGCCAGAGGAAAGCCAATCACCAAGGCGGCAATACCGCCGACGGTGTGTGAGGCGCCCAACAGCAACGGGCCGGCAAGAACGCCGGCAACGGTTGCCGCCCAGGCCAAGGGAATGGGCCCCGCTAACAACACTGATGGAGGGCGAAGCAGGAGGCGCCGTTCGTCGCCATAAGAGGTGCCGTTGACGAATTCGCTACCAAAGGGCGCAGAGAGAATCAGCACCGAAACCATGCCAGTGAGAACCAAAGCCAAAGCTGTCACCGCGCTGTCAGCTGGGCCGAACCCTGCCCAAGCACAAACAAGCGTGCCTGTTGGTGCGACGACCCGAAGGAACGTGAGGGTGATGGTGTGTGGCACAAACAGGGCCACCAGGCCAAGAGTCCAGGCTGCCCACAAGCCAACAACGGCGACACCGGTAAAGCCGCTAGATGTCCCTTCGATGCCATCGCGTAGCGCAGCGCCCGCCAGGTAGGGGAGAGCAAACCAAAGACCGCGTGCGGCCCAGACGACAAAACGGTTAGTCACGAAGTGCAGGCTAGCAACCTGCGTCTAAGCTCCCCTTTGTGACTGACGCTGATGCACGGATCGACGAACTTTCGCGACAGATCCGCCACCACAACGAGCGCTACCACCGCGACGATGCGCCCGAAATCCCTGATGCCGATTTCGATGCACTCTTGGCGGAGTTGCGCGCGCTTGAGGCAGCACACCCCGATTTGGTCAGATCTGATTCGCCCACTCAGTTGGTCGGCAATTCGGGGCTATCTATGTTCGAACCCGTCGAACACCGGGTCAGGATGATGTCGCTCGATAATGCCTTTACGCTCGACGACGTACATGAGTGGGGAAAGCGTGTCGATCGGCGTCTCGACGGAGAAGCATCGGTGCAGGCCTACGCCTGCGAATTGAAGTTCGACGGGCTAGCAATGTCGTTGCGCTACGAGAACGGCATTTTGGTCCAGGCGGCCACGCGCGGCGACGGGCGCGTTGGCGAGGATGTTACGCACAACATTCGAACGATCGACGAAATCCCGAAGGCCATTCAGGATGCACCCGTGGTCCTAGAAGTGCGGGGGGAGGTCTATCTTCGCAAGTCCGAATTTGATGCGGTTAATGCGCTTCGTGCGGCCGATGGCGACCCGGCCTACATCAATCCTCGCAATGTCGCCGCGGGTTCTATTCGACAGAAGGACGCTTCGAAGAACGCAAAACGTAGCCTTTCGTTCTGGGCGTACCAGCTAGGCGAGGTTGTTGGAGGTCCGGAATTGACGTCGCACTTTGCGACGCTGGAGTACGTCAAATCGTTGGGGTTTCCGGTTAACGAGCACGCCAAGCGTCTCGACTCGCTTGACAAAGTGGTTATGTTCGTCAAGACGTTCGAAGCCAAGCGGCACGATTTTGACTACGAATACGACGGCATCGTCATCAAGGTTGATGGCCTGGGCCTTCAGCGTGAACTGGGCGTCACTAGTAAGGCGCCCCGTTGGGCTGTCGCCTACAAACTGCCCCCTGAAGAACGCACGACGTTGCTCCGCAAGATCACGGTCTCGATCGGAGCGGGCGGATCAGCCACGCCATTCGCCGAACTCGAACCCGTCTTCGTCGGCGGGGCGACGGTCACCAACGCCACGCTGCACAACGCCGACCAGGTGAAGAAGAAGGATGTCCGACCCGGCGATACCGTCGTCGTGCGCCGAGCGGGTGAGGTCATCCCCGAGGTAATTGGCCCGGTCCTGTCCGAACGTCCTGAAGGCCTGCCCGAATGGGAGTTTCCGGATCGGTGCCCGGTTTGTGATCATCGCCTGGTCCGACCCGAGGGCGAAGCCCGTACCCGCTGCGTCAACTATGTGTGCGAGGCGCAGGTACGTGGGCGGTTAGAGCACTTCGTTCAACGCACCGCAATGGACATCGACCATCTGGGTGAAAAGACCATCAAAGATCTTTACGACGCAGGAATGGTTACTGATCCAGGCGATCTTTACACCTTGGATTACGAACGTATTCTCACCTGGGACCGCTATGGCGAAACAACTGTTGCCAACATGCAAGCCGCGCTGGCCGCATCGCAGGATCGGCCGCTGGGTCGGTTGCTCTTTGGTTTACGCATCAGACACATTGGTGGCACCATCGGCGAACTTCTTGCGAAGTCGTTTGGCTCACTTGACGCAGTAATTTCTGCCGATGAGGAATCGCTCGCTGCCATCGATGGCATTGGACCCATCGTGGCCACTGCGGTGCACCAGTATTTTC
>CAXMUI010000117.1:0-13337 GCA_964196475.1 uncultured Acidimicrobiia bacterium | reverse complement strand
GAATTTGCGTAGCGCCGAAGGTGGTGCGCATTTGCACGCCGACCACATCGGGGAGCGTAGAAACCTCGTTACTCAACGCCTGGGCCTCGGCCGGTGTGGCACCGTTGATCACCACGGTGATTGGGTTGTCGGCCCCAATGGCAAACCGGGTTTCGCTCACATCGAACAATTGGCGAGATTCAAGTGCGCTCGGCAGGCTCTCTGCCCCGGGAATCTGGAGTCGGACATCGAGAAACGGTGCCGCTAACAGCAGCAGAAATGCCGTGACGCTTAAGAGCACAACCAATGGGCGGCGCTGAACAGATTCCGCTACGCGGCGAAAGCCGGTGCCCCGGTTGGGAGCGGCGGGCTTAATTCGGTGTCCAAACGCACTGAGCATGGCGGGCAAAAGGGTCAGGGATGAAAACATCGCGAGGAGCACTACGCCCATGCTTCCGTAGCCGATGGAGGGGAATACATTGCCACTCAGAACCAGGAAACCACTGAGTGCTACGGCCACGGTGAGGCCACTAAAGGCGACGGTCACGCCCGCTGTGGTAACCGTTCGCCGTACTGCTTCGTCAACGGACTGACCAGCGGAGCGTTCTTCGCGGAAGCGGTTCACCACCAGAAGGGAATAGTCGACGGCGAGTCCGAGGCCAAGCATCGTCGCGGCGTTGAGCGCAAACACGTGGATATCGGTGAACATGGTAAGTAATCGAAGGATCAAAAGGCTGCCCGGGATGGCGACAACGGCAACAAGCAACGGCATGCTTGCCGCGAGGAGGCCGCCGAAAATGAAAACAGCGAGGAGGAGAACGACAGGCAGACTTAGTAGTTCGGCTTTTTGAAGGTCCTTCTCGGTTTGTTCAACGTTCTCGGCTTCGAAGACCGCTTGGCCCCCTACGAGGACGTTGTCGGGGTCAATGGAGCGGAGATCTTCAGCAATGGTCTCGACGGTTGCGTCGTAGGAGTGGTCATCGAGTCCCGGCTGAAGGACAACAGCGACCATCGCCGCCTGGCCATCGGTGGATCGAAGGAGTGGTTGTGGGTTGGTTTCGTCGAACGGGTGAGCGACGTATGCCACGTTAGGTAAAGCGGTGATTCGTGCAACATGGGTTTGTATCTCCTGTTGGGTGGTTGGGGTGAGATTGTCGATGACGGCAATGAGGTCGGGTGATCCCTGACCCAGTGCTTCGAGTTGCTCGGTGGCAATCGCTGATTCGACGGAGGTATCGCCGGTGGCTTCGGTCTCCAGGCGGTCGACAGTGCCGCTGCCGACGATGATTGCCATGAGGACGAATCCAGCCCAGGCGAGCAGGACCGTCCGTCGGCGGTTGATGAGCAAATCGGCAAGGCGGGAGAGCAGGGGGAGCATGGAGGTCCAAGGCAAAAGTGGATGAGCATAGGTACTTACAACGTAAACTTACAGTGTAAACCCATCACTTACAACGTAAGTAGTGAAAACATTCCCCATCCTCCAAAACGAGCACTGCACCAACCCTTTCGGGCTGGCGCAGTGGCAGATACCTTCGACGCCTTACGCGCCAGGATGAATCGGGGAGGTTACTGGGCGCTCAACGCGTCACGAATCTCGACCAGGAGATCGTTGTCGCTAGGGCCACTCGGCTCTTCTTCCGCTTCTTCTTCGGAGTTGGTCTTGTTATAGGCCTTCACCAGAAGGAACATCACCGCGGCGATGAGCAAGAACGAGATGATTGCGGTGATAACGAACCCAATGCCGACGAAGGGTTGCTCCATCACGGTGGTCCCGTCTTCGAGCGTGACCTCGCTGGTCTTGCCGAGATGGAAACCAATGTCATCAAAGTTTGGTTGACCGACCACAGCGGCGATGATCGGCATGAGGATCTTCTCGACGATGCTGTCGACGATTGGCTTGAACGCCAAAGCAAGTACAAGGCCGACCGCAGCCTCGAATACGCCACCCTTGTTAATGAAGTCTTTAAATTCTTGAACCACAGGGATCTCTTTCTTTGGTTGCAAGGAGCACCCGCCCCTAGATCGGCGAGTTTAGTACAGGGAGCGAAGCCCGTTGCGATGAAAGAGCCTGTCGCTGACGGCAGAAACGGTGTTTCCCCTTGTGCCGAATCCTGTTTCAGCAACTATTGTTTGAGTTGTAGCAATCAACGGAGCCATGGCATGAGCGACACCCCTATTGAAGTCCACGAGGATGAATCCCGACGGTTCCCACCACCGGCCGACTTTGCGGCCGAGGCACTTGTGAGTGACCGTTCGCTCTACGACGAGGCAGAGACAGACTACGAGGCTTTCTGGGCCCGCCAAGCCCGTGAGTTGCTTACCTGGAACACCGATTTCTCTCGGACTCTGGACTGGCAACTTCCTTATGCCAAATGGTTCGAAGGCGGCAAACTCAATGTTTCGGAGAACTGCCTCGACCGCCATGTGGCCGCAGGTAGAGGCGACAAAGTGGCCTTCCACTGGGAGGGCGAACCGGGCGATACGCGCACGCTCACCTATAGCGATCTTCTCGCCGAAGTCGAACGCTTCGCCAATGTGCTCAAGGCCCAGGGTCTTCAGACTGGTGATCGCATCGCTATTTATATGCCCATGATCCCCGAGTTACCAATCGCCATGTTGGCGTGCACTCGTATTGGTGTGGCGCATTCAGTTGTCTTCGGCGGATTTTCCCCCGAGTCAATCGCTGATCGTTGCATCGACGCCGATGCCAAAGTCGTGGTAACAGCCGATGCTGGTTACCGGCGAGGTGCCCCATCGGCGCTCAAATCCATCGTTGACGAGGCGCTCGACTCAGGAGCACCAAGCGTTGAAAAGGTCATTGTCGTCGACCGCTGCGGTACCAACCCCACCATGGTCGAGGGGCGCGACATCTGGTGGCACGACGCCATGGCTGCCGTCGAACCATCGTGCCCTCCCGTTCCCCTCGATAGCGAGCAATTGCTTTTCCTGCTCTATACCTCGGGCACCACCGCCAAGCCCAAGGGCATCATGCACACCACCGGTGGCTATCTGACCCAAGTCGCGTTCACCCACAAATATGTCTTCGATCTCAAGGCTGGCACCGACGTCTATTGGTGTGCCGCTGACTGTGGATGGGTTACCGGGCATAGCTACATCGTCTACGGACCGCTGACTAACGGCGCCACGTCAGTCATGTACGAAGGTACGCCCGACACACCCCGCGAATCCGAGCGAGTCGGCGAACGTGCCGACTGGGCCAAGGATCGCATGTGGGACATCATTGAGCGCTACGGCGTCACGCAGCTTTACACCGCTCCCACGGCCATTCGCACCTTCATGAAGTGGGGCGAACAATGGCCGCAGGGTCGTGACCTTTCGTCCCTCCGAGTCCTAGGCACGGTTGGCGAACCTATCAATCCCGAAGCATGGATGTGGTACCACCGCAATATCGGCGGCGAGACCTGTCCCATTGTCGACACCTGGTGGCAGACCGAAACAGGGGGACACATGATTAGCCCCCTGCCCGGTGTGACTACCACCGTGCCGGGTACCGCGACCACGACAATCCCTGGTGTGTTCGCCGAAGTCGTCGACGACTCCGGCAATCGAATCGACGAGGGTGGTGGTTTCCTTACCATCACCAAACCGTGGCCAGCAATGTTGCGCGGCATCTGGGGCGACCCTGACCGCTACATGTCGACGTACTGGTCCAACTATCCAGGCCGCTATTTTGCTGGTGATGGTGCCCGTCTCGACGCCGATGGAAACATCTGGATACTGGGGCGTACCGACGATGTCATGAACGTTTCGGGTCATCGATTGTCTACCAGCGAGATCGAATCAGCACTGGTGTCACATCCATCGGTTGCCGAGGCTGCTGTGGTGGGTGCCAACGACGAAGTTACTGGTCAGGCCATTGTTGGCTACGTGATCTTGATCGGCGGCTACGAAGACTCACCCGAGCTTCGCGAAGAACTGCGTACCCATGTCGCCACCAAGCTTGGACCCATCGCTCGCCCCAAGTCCGTCAATATCGCACCGGACTTACCCAAGACACGGTCGGGCAAAATTATGCGTCGTTTGCTGCGGCAAATAGCCCAAGGCGAAGAAATCGGCGACGCCACAACCCTGGCCGACCCATCGGTCGTAGACACCATCAAGGCCAGTACCTTATAAACCGCCTTCCAAATACCAGTTTGCCGGGCAGAAGACCGGCCCATTCTCCCGGGAACTGGTGTTGTTTTAACGAGTCAGGTCGCGAAGTGCTTCGGCTGTTTCTTTGTTCGCCGGGAGCAACGTTTCGAGGCGGAGCTCTTCGAGTGCTACGTGGGACGGTCCCAGCAGATTTGAGATTGCGGTGTAGAGGTGGAGGTCATACCCGCCGCTATGCACATGAATTGCAGTGAGGAAATCTGACTTGTCTGTAGTCAGTTCCGATTGGATTGCCTCAGATACTCCCGGGTAGGCATGGACCTCGTTATAGAGCTCGCGTAGTTCCGTGTCGTTGGGGTTGGCGCTGCATTCGCCCGCTAAACGGTCCATTAGCACGCTGGTGGTATGTGCCCAATTGGTCACCACACTGCGGGCACCATCGGGGTGCAGAAAGAGCTGCAGGACATTCGTGCCCAATGTAAAGAGCGCGTCGGGTGGGACCAGCAATCCAGTGAGGGCCATTGCAGCGGTGTTGGCGAGCATCAGATTCCAGCAGCGGTCCACGACATAGGCCGGGTACGGATCGTGCGCATCGACGAGCGTTTGCAGACTGGATCGAACATTGGCAAGCTCTGGGCTGTCCAGCGGTTCGTCGCGGTACACCGAGGCAAATCCAGCGGCTCCGAGGAGATCGTTTCGGGCCCGTAATGGGATCTCCAGGACGATACTCAGATGTTCGATCATCTCCGGGCTTGGTCGAGACCGGCCAGTCTCAAGGAAGCTCAGGTGACGCTGCGAAACCGATGCGTGCACCGCCAGATCCAGCTGACTGAACCGTCGGTGTTGGCGCCAACGTTTGAGTTCGGTGCCGAACGCTGGTGCTGGTGTCTGTGTGGTCATCGAGTGAACCTCCTGAGTCATCGTATGTCCGCCTATGTGTGCAATGCGATTACCCCACAGGTAATTGTATCTATTCCCTCATTGCAGCAGAGTTGATAATCAGATCAGATTGATCACCAAATCGAAAGTAGTCCAATGAACACAGAAATTTCTCCCACCATGACCGCCGCCAGCTACGTAGCGGCCGATGCAAACGAGTTTGCTGCGCGCGACGCTGCCACCAAACTACGGAACCTGTTGCGGCGCAACTCGCGGTTTTCTATCGTTACGGGAACGGTCGGTCTGGTAGCTGGTGCGTGGTCGGCGAACCTCCTTGGCACGGACGAGGTCGCCGTTGTCCGCGTCATAGCTGGAGCGCTGCTGTTGTTCGCCGCATTCGTATTTACCGTGGCGGGCGGCGGCATTAATACTCTCTACCAAAGGAGTGGACTCATATCGCTGGGTGACTTTGGCTGGGTTGTCGGAACAATTCCTGCCGTAGCTATGGGCTGGTTCTCTACCCGTGGGGCCGTGATACTGATAGCGATTGCCCTCGTTGTACTTGGCTTTGGTCTCGCTCAGGTCCGATCACGGCGACACCTTGCGGACGCACTGGCGAAGTCCGATCCTCGTTTCGGTGGCGAAAGGTAGCCACGTCGGGAACAACCGGTAGACCATAATGGTTGGATCCCATCTAGGAGGCCGCTTACTTATGGCCAATACATTCAAGACATTCGTGCTCCTCGCCGGAATGGGCGGGCTAGCCATGGCCATTGGTGCCGCTATGGGTGGTGGACCAGGCCTCATCATAGGTTTCGTTATTGGCCTGGTAATGGTGGGTGGTTCGTACTGGTTCAGCGACAAGGTCGCTATCCGAAGTGCCAAAGCGGTCGAGGCCGACCCGGCGAAGTTCCCCCAGTACTACGCAGTTATGCAAGAACTCACTGCCAAGGCTCAGATGCCGATGCCCAAGCTCTATATCTCACCCAATCCGCAACCCAATGCATTTGCAACTGGTCGCAATCCCAGCCATGCAGCAGTAGCGGTCACCGAGGGACTCATTCAACATCTCACGTGGGACGAAATCCGAGGAGTGTTGGCTCATGAGCTAGCCCATGTTCGCAACCGCGACATCCTCATAGGTTCGGTGGCTGCTGTTATAGCTATGACGATCACCATGGTGGCGCGTATGGCGATGTGGGGAGCAATATTTGGTGGCGGGCGACGCGATCGCAATAGCAATCCCATTGTGATGTTGGCAACAATTTTGTTGGCACCCATTGCGGCAAGCCTCTTGCAGATGGCAATTAGCCGTACCCGCGAATTTAAGGCCGATCGCTCCGCTGCTCGCCTCATTGGCGACGGTGAGCCACTGGCCCGTGCGCTCGAAAAACTCCATGCCGGCATCCAGGCCTTTCCGGTGCAAATGGCACCCGAGCAAGCGTCCGCCTATATCGCTAACCCGCTTAGCGGTCGTCAGCAATTCTCCAAATTATTTAGCACTCATCCGCCGATGGAGGAACGTATCAGTCGCCTCCGCGACGGAAGTTGGGCCGAAAGCTACACCTAAACCGCCTAGTCGTTTGGGCCTGTTCCAGTAGGGTGAGCCGCGATGGAGTTTGTTGCCGATGCCCCCACGTTGCTGTTGTTGTTTGGCGCGGCGTTGCTAGCGGGGTTTGTCGATGCGATTGCTGGTGGCGGCGGGTTAATAACGCTCCCGGCGTTGCTGCTTGCTGGAGTGTCGCCGGTCGCCGCGATTGGCACCAATAAGTCCCAGTCGGTCTTCGGTTCTGGGGTGGCCTCGGCCACGGTCATCCGCAAAAAAATTGTTTCAATCGACGAAGTTCGGGCGCCGTTTGTTCGTGCAGTTTTGGGAGCGGCCGTCGGTGCATTTATGGTGCAACGCGTTGATGCCGAAGCGCTCGATGTGGTGATTCCAATCGTGGTCGCCGGAATCGGCGGCTACTTCTTGTTCGCTCCACGCGTCGGTGATGTGGCTACAGAACCTCGGATACGAGCGTCGATTTATCGCAACACGGTGGTACCGATTATTGGATTCTACGATGGCTTTTTCGGCCCCGGGACAGGATCGTTCTTTGCCATGGGAGGCGTGGCCCTCCGCGGTCTTGGAGTAATCAAGGCCACCGCTACCGCCAAGACGCTGAACTTCGGATCGAACGTTGCCGCCCTCGCCATTTTCGTCATTGGTGGTCAGGTTGTATGGGCTGCCACCGCGGCAATGATCGCCGGTCAACTCGCTGGCGCGACAGTGGGCGCTCGAACCATGATTCGCGGAGGAACTCGGCTAATCCGGCCCCTCGTCGTGACCGTGTCCATAGCGATGTTGGTCAAATGGTTCGTGGGATAGGGGGCGTGCAACCGTGATGAAGTGGCTTGTTCGTCTGCTCAATCGCCCACCTAGGAAACGCACGTTTCTCCCCGAGTGGGAATCGATTCTGACGGAGAACGTCACCGGAGCAAAATTTCTCAGCATCGATGAACGGCAGCGACTCCGGGACTTTGTGGCCATCTTTGTCAACGATAAGCGATGGGAAGGCCTGGGTGGATTGGAGATGACCGACGAAGTTCGCATCACCATTTCGGCACAGGTAGGCCTGCTGGTCCTGTGCCTTCCTCATCAGTACTTTCGCAATGTTGACGCAATCTTGGTCTATCCATCGACGGTCGTGGCCACAGAACGGAACCGATTCAGCCCGGGTTCACACACGGATCAGGAGGGAACACCAATTTTGGGCCAGGCACAAGTGCGCGGACCGGTGCTGCTGGTATGGGATGCGGTGAAACGCAACGCGCGACATCCCCACAACGGCCGCGATGTGGTGTTTCACGAATTCGCCCACAAACTTGACATGCTCGATGGAGAAGTTGATGGAACGCCGCCCCTGGCAAATACCGAGGCATCAATCCATTGGGCGACTGTTGCCAATCGCAAGTTGGCCGAGTTGCGATCAGATTTGGATGGACGCCGGGAGACTTTTCTCGATGCCTATGGGGCCACCAATGAGACGGAGTTCTTTGCGGTTGCAACCGAGGCGTTCTTCACCAGGTCTCGACGCATGCAGCGCGAAGAACCTGATCTGTACGACCTGTTGAGCGACTTCTATCAGCAGAACCCGGTCGAGCGATTTCACCGTAGTCAGCTGTGATGCGCTAAACCTAAGACGCCGCAATCGCAAGAAAGAAACTTCATGTCCAGAGAAATTGTCGGATCAATCCACCCATCTCCTGAGCAGTTCCGTGCGTTTAGCAAACTTGATCAGGTCACCCCGATCACCATGCTCAACTTGTTGCGATTCCGTGACCAGGCGGTGCCTGATTCCGTGGCCGATGGCATGACAGGGAGAGACGCCTATGCCGAGTACGCGAAACGGGTTGGCGAACTACCCATTGACATCTTCCGAGGTAAGCCACAGATCATGCTTTCTGGTTTGATGACGCTGATTGGTCCCGCCGGCGAGGAATGGGACGACATCCTCATTGTCCGTTACGACACCGTTTCTGACTTTCTTTTGATGGCGACCAACGAGGACTACTTGGTCGTCAGCGAATGGCGTACGGCTGCACTCGCCGATAGCCGTCTGGTGGCCTTTGCTAGTTCGTGATTAGCTAGCGCTGTCGAACTAGAGGAGAACGCCCATGCCAGTTGCCGCGGTTAACGGACAGAAGATCAATTACACCGACTCTGGTGGTGACGATCCAGTCATCATTTGGAGCCACGGCTTCTTGATGAATCACACCATGTTCGATCCGCAAGTGCAGAGTGTTGCCGGATGGCGTCATGTGGCCTGGGACGAGCGTGGGTTTGGTGAAACGCCGGCCCTCGGCCCGTTCTCTTATTGGGATTCGGCCAACGATGCGGTGGCGTTGCTTGATCACCTTGGTGTTGAGCAGGCTGTGTTCGCGGGAATGTCGCAGGGAGGTTTCTTGTCGCTGCGTGCCGCACTAACTCGGCCTGACCGAGTGCGAGCCTTGGTACTTATTGATACCGACTCCGGTGTTGATCCGCCGGAGGTCATCGAGATGCAGAAGGCAATGACGGAACTCTGGGTTTCCGACGCACCGCTAGGCGAGCTGCGCGAACTTGTTGCGGCACAGATCCTGGGCGATACAGCGCTTAA
The DNA here is from genome assembly GCA_964196475.1 of uncultured Acidimicrobiia bacterium. Taxonomy (GTDB): domain Bacteria; phylum Actinomycetota; class Acidimicrobiia; order Acidimicrobiales; family JAHEJN01; genus CAWKZT01. Next base: position 4,227 of record CAXMUI010000117.1, on the reverse strand, counting down.
TAAGATCTGGATAGCCGACTGGGAAACCAGACTGACCACATACGTCACCGAGGTCTCGGACTGCCTACATAGTCGCGACGACATCACCGACCGCATGAGCGAGATCTCGTGTCCTGCACTCGTTGTGCATGGCACCGCGGACGCGTCTATTGCCTACGAAAAAGGTGTGGCTCTCAGCCAAGCCATCCCGGGTGCGCAACTCGCCACCATCGAGGGCGGATCGCACGCCGCCAATCTCACGCACCCAGCCGAAACCAACGCGGCCATCAGCGGGTTCCTCGCCACTCTCTAGCCTGAAATGCCTGCCAAGGCGCTCCGTGCAGTGGAACGCCTTAAAGGAACATGCAAATTAGTCGCGGAAGTTGCCGAACTGCAGTGGGATACCGAATTCACCGTCGCGTAGAGCGGCGATGACCTCTTGGAGCACGTCGCGCTTCTTGGCATTGACCCGTAACTCGTCGCCCTGGGTCTGCGACTGGACGCCTTTGATACCCAAGGCTTTGACGAATTTGTTGAGTTCGCGTGCCTTGTCCGAAGAGATACCAGCGGCGAGGGTGGCCACCATGCGTGATCGGCCACCGGCGGCATCCTCGGCCGAGCCGAACTCGACGCCTTTTAACGAGACTTTCCGGCGCACAAGCTTTTCTTCGAGAACCTGCTTAAGTGCTTCGACACGGTCATGGGCCGATGATTCGAGGGTGATAATGTTCTCGCCCAATTCGACGGTGGACTCGGTGCCTTTGAAGTCGTAGCGGTTGGCTATCTCGCGTGCGGCTTGATCGACGGCATTGCGAACTTCTTGACCATCGAGTTCGGAGGAAATATCAAAGGAAGGCATGCCGCGAGCATAGCGATGCGTCGGTGGACTGGCCGGAAGTACGACCGTTGGCGATTTGGTGCGCGTCGCAGGCGGCCGACGTCCTACGGTGGTGACCATGTTGCAGCAAGCCCGTGAAGCGGTGGCCCTGGCCCACGATGTTTTTGCCCAGGCAGTCGCCCACATCAAAGAAGATGGGCCCGATAGCCAACATGACCAGGCTCTGTTGTATCAACTGTCACATACGGCGGCATCGTTGGCCATGTGTGAAACGGCGCTCGAATACGGCAGCAAGGGAACAACCGAAGAACGCCTCGCCCATATTTTCATCGGGAAGGCTCTGCACGAGTTCGCTGCCATTGTTTGGGTGGCCCATGAACGGTGGGGTATCTCTGGCGATGCGCTGGATGATGTTCGGAGGTATTGCTCGACAACCACTCAGGGAGATTTCATTGCCGAGGCAGCGAACCGACCTGGTACGGGGCATCTACGGGCTGACCTCACGATGGTCGCCGAAACATTTCGACGGTTTGCCGATGAACAGATCATGCCGGTGGCGGAAGCAATTCACCGTCACGACAATGACATCCCGCAGGACCTCATCGATGGAGTTGCCGCCCTCGGTTGCTTTGGATTGTCGATAAACGAGCAGTACGGCGGATCCGCATCAGGCCGGGAGGACGACTATCTAGCCATGGTCATCGCCACCGAAGAACTGTCGCGAGGCTCTCTCGGCGCAGGCGGTTCACTGATCACCCGCCCAGAAATTTTGGCCCGAGCTCTAGAGGCGGGCGGCACCAACGCACAAAAGGCAAAGTGGCTTCCCAGACTCGCCTCGGGCGAATCACTATGTGCGGTGGCAGTAACCGAACCCGATTTCGGATCCGATGTCGCGTCACTGAGCGTTATGGCGGCACCCACCGATGGTGGTTGGTTGCTTAACGGTACGAAGACATGGTGCACATTTGCCGGTCGAGCCACGGTGCTTATGGTGTTGGCGCGCACGAACAACGATGTCAGCATCGGTCACCGTGGGCTGAGTTTGTTGCTGGTCGAGAAACCAGCCGATCTCGGTCATACCTTTCGTCACGAAATCGATGGCGGGACGATGGGTGGGCGCGCCATCCCCACGCTGGGGTACCGAGGTATGCACTCCTTCGAGGTCGTCTTTGACAATTGGTTTGTGCCCGCCGCCAACCTTGTGGGCGAAGAGGCCGGCCTGGGACGCGGTTTCTACCTTCAAATGGCCGGTTTTGAGAATGGGCGACTACAAACTACCGCCCGATCTGTGGGGCTAATGCAACGGGCCTATGAACTTGCCGTTACCTACGCCGCTGATCGCAAAGTATTCGGATCATCACTCGACACCTACCAACTCACCAACGTGAAGCTTGGCACTATGGCCGCTCTCATTCAGATCAGTCGTCAGTTTTCCTATCAAGTCGCCCGGCAGATGGCGATGGCCGAAGGAGCCGCCGACGCCGCGATGGCCAAGGCATTTGTTTGCAAAGCCGCGGAGTGGGTGGCGCGTGAGGCCATGCAGATTCACGGTGGCTACGGGTATGCCGAAGAGTACGAAGTGTCGCGCCTTTATGTTGATGCGCGGGTGCTTTCAATCTTTGAGGGTGCCGACGAGGTTCTTTGCCTCAAGCTCATCGCCCGCCGCCTGTTGGCGTAAAATGTAAGAAGCGGACCAGCATGCGCTGATCCGCTTCTTGGAGCGTGGGCCGGGAAGGATTTGAACCTTCGTAGTCATTACAACGACGGGTTTACAGCCCGTTCCCTTTGGCCGCTCGGGCACCGACCCAGGACAAAATACGATAGCGGAAGCAAAGCGCGATGCCGCCGCAATTTCACGACATGGACTACGGAGTGATCGGCTAGGACGGAACCTGGCTTGGACGTCCGGCAATGATGCCGGTGACACCCTGGTCGATCATCTCTTGGTAGAACTCGGCGTTCTCCTGTGTTGATCCATCGTTGGGCCACATCCAGACGGTGACGTTGGTTGCCTCGACCCGCGCCCAAAACGCGGGGTTGATAACTTCGATCGCTCCGAAGAATGGCGGTACCTGCACAATGCGCATTCCTTCGTCAAGGTCGGCTCCGGCAAGAAGCCATGTGGTCATGGCATTGGTGCCTGGGCTGCGTTCTACATCGGGCGCCATTTCGCCGAACGCCGCCACGATTTCGTCATCGAATGACACGACAACGACGTTCTCGGTCAGGCCGAACTCGTCAATCTCTAATGCCAACTGCTCGGCCACATCAAGGGCTTCGGGAAAGTCGCCTTTGATTTCGATATCGAAGGCGACCAAGGGGAAGTGTTCGACGATTTCGGCGAAGGTTTGGATGGTGAAGTCATCGGGTGAGGCGCCCTCAGGCGGAGCGGTGTCGCCGGTACGGACGCCGCGGTAGATGTACTCTTCATCGGGTCGGTCCGGGCAACTCCAGCAGCCTTCAGCGAACCGGTAGCCGGCGTCGAGCGCCTTCAGTTCGCTGAGGGTTTGGTCGATTACCGCACCGGTCGCTTCGGTGGTGCGATCGACGGTGCTGTCATGTTGGATGATCAGGACGCCGTCCGCGGTGAGTTGTACATCGAGTTCGAGAATGTCGGCTCCATTGGCGACCGCTTGGTCGAATGCATATCTGGTCGAATGCGGATTTTCCTGGTCGCCGCCAGCGTGCGCAATATTTAGAATCTTGCCGGATGAAATCAGCTCATCGATGGTCGGTCGAACCGGTTCGGGCACTGCTGTGGGTTCTGGGGTGGCAGTGGGCACCGGAACTTCGGTAGCTGGGGGAGCGGGAACTTCTGTAGGTTCGGGAACTTCGGTCGCTGGGGCGGTGGGAACCTCAGTGGGGTCCGGTTCGGATGCCGATTCGTCATCAGACCCGCCTCCGCATGCCGCGGCAAGCACCGCGAGTGCCACGAGCGGAAGAAGGAAACGTCGAAGAAAATTTGAGGTCATGGGCGGAGCCATTCAATATGAAGTTTTGGGGCCATTGCGGCATGTCGGTCGCGGACCGGATTAAGAACCGCGCCGAGAACCCGGTTCATCATGCCGCAGTTTCCCGCTACCGCAATGGCGCGCATCGCGCCAACCCCACCCAAAATCCGAACTGGTAGGCCCAGTTGACGGTCCTGGTGTCACCTGGGCCTACCAGTTGATGAACTATCTGAACTGGTAGGCGTGATTGATGGCCCTGGTGTCACCTGGGCCTACCAGTTGATGGAGTATGTGTTGATGGGCTGCTGGTGGGGTTTAGCTAGTCGAGCAGTTTCTGCATTAGGGCCACGTCGAGCCACTTGTTGAATTTGCGACCAATTTGGCGCTCAATGCCGACAAGCTCGAAACCGTGGGCCTCGTGTAGAGCAATGGATGCCGCGTGCCCGTCGACGATCTTGG
>CAXMUI010000116.1:0-3242 GCA_964196475.1 uncultured Acidimicrobiia bacterium | reverse complement strand
ACTTCGTCGGGTTGGCCGGCGTCGAAGGTCCCGTCCTCGATCTGGTCAGCTAGCGTGTCGTCGTTGCCGTCCCCAGTGAGGTCGACTCCGGGCTGGCGCGGATCTGGTGGCGTATAAATAGTCTGGCCAGTGAGGGGGTCGACCCTGGTGAAGATTGTTCGGTTTTGGAATGGAGCGGTAGCGAGGTAGGGCGCATACGCTTCGAGCACCCGTGGGGTGCCGTCTGCGTTCCATTGGGGGTAGGTGTGGAAGCGTGACTGGCTGTCGGCTGGTTGACCAAAAGTGCCATCGTGTGTGTGCGAGGAAACACCCCAGCCGAGAATTTGGTCGCTCGGCAGCAGTTCGTCTGCTCGCACGTAGATGACGACACTCTCCTGGTTGGTGGTAGCAAACCCGTTGAAGTCTTCGGAGGCAAACCCACCGGCAGTTGTACTCCGTGATAGGAAGAAACTATCGGCTGTGCGTTGTGCGCTGAACTGAACAGAGCTGCCGCCGTACCCATCTCCGGGGTATTGCACAATCGGAATATGGGATTGGGCATCACCCACCTGGTAAATGCTGGCGACCTGCAAGAAGTCGACGGCTGGGTCGGGCGCAATGGTGTAATTGAAATACGTGGCGAGGTACGTTGCACCAGCCTCCGGCCCTGCGCCAGCGCAGAGGATCTCTGCGCATGTCGGCAACGGAGCGCACGCGTCACCCCCACATAGTGTGACCTCGAACGGCGCAACCGCCAGTAGCTCACCGTGTGTGGATGTGGCGGGGTTGGTCGCTGGATTGGTGTCATTGGCAAAGCGAATACCATCACCCACCTGGCGAGCGCTGGCAGTAATGGCGTCGGCTTCGGATCCGAAACCAAAGATATCGAGCTGTTCTTGCAACGTGAAGTTTGTGCTGGCGGGATCCGGGACAAATTCGACCGGACGAGTAGTCAAGTAAAATGCGGCTCCGCTGGACGGATCGGACGTGGTGAAACCAGCCGCACAATCATTGCAGGCGGGCACCATTCGGAGGCGGCAAAGTGTGTCCTCGCAGGTCAGTTGGATGCCTTGGTCGCAGGTGGTCGAGCAGTCGTCCACGAATGCTGCCTTACAGTCTTGTTCGCATTCGGTTGTCGTGCCGAGTTCGCATATCTCACCGCAGACATTGGCGTCGAGGCTGTAGTCACAAGTGGTATCGGCACAGTCGGTCGAAATCGAGACGTAGCAGTCGGTTGCTGTGGAGCAGCTATTTGTTGTGCCGTAGACACATTCTTGGCTGTCGGCAGCACAGGAGATGGACACACCTAGGTCGCCGTTCTGGCAATCGACGCCAATTTCGCATGTGGTTTCCGATGGGCCGGCCTCGGCTGTGTCAGAAGCAAGCAATGTGAGCGGGCCAGCAAGCAGTGCGACAAGCAACAATGCGGCGGTGACTCTCGAGCGGGTGGCAAAAAGTTTGCGGTAAATCATGGCAATACCTTGAACCGGCAGCATCGCCGAAGCGTCACTTCGGCGGGTCGTGATTGGGTGGTGGCTGCGGCGTACCAACGTAATAACACATTGGGCTGGCGAACGTGCCAGAAGTTACGCCTGTAGGTCGGTAACCACATCAAGCCAAAGTTGCGTTGTGAGGCGCAACGACTCGATATCGATGCGCTCGTTGTGCCCATGAAAGCGACTGCCATACTCGGCGGCATCGAGTTCAGGGGAGAACAGCCCTGCACCGTACGCGACAGCGCCAAGGTCGCGGAAGACTCGCGCATCGGTAAATCCGGTGGTGAAGCGCGGGACGAGTGCTGCTGCGGGGAATGGTTTCGAAATTGCCCGGTGCAGCGAATCCCATAAAGGAGTGTTGGCCTGGCTAAGGGAGGAAGGGTGAGTCATAATCTCGCCAATTTCAACATCGTCGGCCAAATCGCCGAGGGCAATGCGCAGGTGTTCACGGACGTCGTTGGCCGTCTCTCCCGGCAAAGTACGGATGTCCACGCCAAGCTCGATCGAACCGGGGATGATGTTGGTCTTCATCTGCCCACGAGCCTCGTTTACGGAAAACGTCGTGTGGCAACACGCGTGCAGCAGCGCGGCGGACCCGGCGTTGGGGAGTTTCGCCAACATGTCGTCTACTTGCGATGGATCTCGCAGCGCAACCATCAGGTCGTCGTCAAGATTCAGGGTGTCCAGAAACGGCCACCAGAGATCGTGAAACGCGGCCTTGGGCTTGTAGTCGGCGATTCGCTGGATGACCGCTGCGGCCTTCACCAGCGCATTGTCAGACCGATAGGGACGTGATCCGTGCCCGGGCGTGCCTTTTATCGTCAGAGTCCGCCACGCTATGCCTTTTTCACCCGCGGTGATATTTATCGATGGCGAATCGGAATTTTCGCCATGCAGCCCACCGCTTTCGGTGAGGACATAATCGCACTGAATGATGTCACGGTGGTTTTGTGCCATCCACTCGGCGCCGTACCTGCTCCCGGACTCTTCGTCGGCGACGGCAAAGTAGATGACGTCGCCTTTCGGGCGAAAATTGCTACGCGCCAAATGATTGAACGCGACCGCCATTGACGAAGTGAGGTTGAGCATGTCGACCGCGCCGCGTCCCCACACCTCGTCGTCGATTATCTCGCCGCCGAAGGGGTCATGTTCCCAGCCTGACGCATCAGCTGGAACAACGTCGGTGTGACCCATGAGACAAAGCTTGGGAGCAGCCGGGTCAGAGCCCTCGACCCTGGCAACCAACGAGGTGCGTCCCGGAGCTGCGTCGAAGCGATCGATGGTAGCTGAACTGCCCTCAAGGAATGTCTGCAGAACATCGGCCGTCCGCACCTCATGACCAGATTCGGGCGTGCCGTCGTTGACACATTCGTTGCGGATCATGGTCTGCAGGAGTTCGACGGTCTGACCCGTTAGACGCTGTTGGGTTGAGTCCGTCATAAATTCTCCAAGAAAGGTCGGGCCGTTCGGATCGTAATGTCAAACATTCAGATGGTCCGCAACGGCGTGGACATCGGGCATACGAGTGTGATCGAAATCTGTGTGGAGGTCGAATGGATCCAACTGCACCACGGGCATACCCGCGGCATTGGCACCATGTACATCGGCATGAACTGTGTCGCCGACGTAGAGCACCTGGTCTGGATCTAACGCCAGTGGACGAAGAATGTGATCAAAAATTCGTGGGTCGGGCTTGGCGATCCCCACGACGGTCGAATCGATCAACGCTACGGCCTCTGGTAGGGGTCCTGGACCCACCTGGCACAC
>CAXMUI010000115.1:0-9262 GCA_964196475.1 uncultured Acidimicrobiia bacterium | reverse complement strand
CTGGATCGATCGACGTGTCGACGACCACGAAGTGCTGGGTCTGGTTGTCAACCAAGAGTCAATGGCCTACCTGGTTGATGCTGCCTCGTTCATGTTCTCGGTGCTGATCATTTGGACGTTGCCGTTCCCGAAGCGACATGTCAAAGCGGCGCCGAAGGGCGAACGAGCGGCGCACGTGTTTCGCGATGTTGCCGATGGTTGGAAGTTCACCTTCACCGAACCGGTTGTACGGGCGGTAAATCTCGGTTTGGCGCTGGCATTAATGGGGGGCGCTGTCCTCGTGCCGTTGGGCCTGGAGTTCTCCACCGTGGTTCTGGGAACTACTGATGGTCACGGCACGTTGCAGACGGTGTTTGGTCTTGGTGCCGCCTTCGGGGTGATGTCGGTGGCCTACCTAATCCGTCAAATTACCGCGGTGCCGAAAGAGCAGATCTTCGTGCTGATGCTGGCTGCTGCTGGTGCGCTACTTTTTGTAACCGCATCAACAACGACACTTCTAGCTGCGGGTATTGGTGCGGGAACTATGGGTTTTGCCGCGGGTTCGATGTACGTGTTGGGTTTCACACTGTTGCACGAACGGGTCGGTGACGAATTGCGTGGACGGGCCTTTGGTTCGCTCTATACGTTGATTCGCCTGGCGGTTATGACGGCGTTTGTTTTGGGCCCGGGCCTCTCGGAAGGAATTGATCGTCTTACGAATGGCCGTTGGGATCGTCAGTTGGGTCTGTGGGGTTGGGATGTCTTTGTGCCTGGTGTGCGGGTCACGCTATGGATCGCGGGGATTGTCACTATTGGAGCGTCCTTTGTTGCCCGTTCATCGCTAAAAAGTGGCCAGCGTTCGACGGTCGAGGTGTCAGTCGACGCCGATATCGGCGACAATGGCACATGACCCGCGGTATATTCTTGGTTTTTGAGGGGCCCGATGGGTCTGGCAAGACCACTCAAGCCCGCCGTATTGCCCAACAGCGCGACGCACTATTCACCCGCGAACCGGGTGGAACGGCAATCGGGGAGCGCATCCGGGACCTCCTGCTCGATCCGACCAACATCGAGATGGACGATCGCACCGAAGCTCTCCTGTATGCCGCTGGCCGGGCACAGCATGTGGCCGAAGTAATCGAACCGGCCCTCGCTGCTGGTCGTGATGTTGTGTGCGACCGATTTATCTCGTCGTCGTTGGCCTACCAGGGGGTTGGTCGTAGCCTCGGGGTCAATGCCGTCCGTGATCTCAGCCTGTTTGCTACCGGCGGATTATTGCCCGATGCGATTGTGTTGATTGATGTGCCCATTGATGTGAGCCTGGATCGTTTGGCAGGAGAACACGATCGACTCGAAAGCGGAGGTGAGTCGCTGTTGAGCAAGGTCAACAGTGCCTACGCCCGGTTTGCGGCGGCTGACCCTGCTATTTGGGTTGTCGTTGATGGCGTTGGTTCGATTGATCAGGTCGCTGGTCGTCTTGATTCCGCACTAGCTGAGCGACTTAACTGGTGAGCGGTGACGACCTGTTCGGCGCCGTAGTCGGCCAACCGGTCGCAGTCGAACGCTTACGCGCTGCGTCGAAACAACCGGTGCATGCTTACTTATTTCTTGGTCCCCAGGGATCGGGTCGCCGGGCCGCAGCTCGGGCCTTTGCTGCTGCAGTGTTGGCCACAGGGACACCCGACGACATTGATAGGCATCAACGCTTGGCGTTGCAAGGCAAGCATCCCGACGTGTTCGAGTTCTCGTCACAGGGGCGCAGCCTGCGAGGTGAGGAAGCCGAGGCATTGATCGTCGAAGCCTCTCGTAGCCCGATAGAGGCCGACCGCAAGATCTTGATTGTTGACCGTTTCCACACAGCAGAACCCGGCGCCGCCGCCAGTCTGCTCAAGACGGTTGAAGAGCCGCCCGACACGGCCATGTTCATCTTGCTTTCCGAAGCGGTTCCACCTGAGCACATCACCATTGCGTCGCGTTGTACCACGATCGATTTCGGTCCTATTTCTGAAACCGACATGACGGCATGGTTGCAGACCAAGGGAGCATCTGCGGACCTTGCAGCCACCCTTGCCGAAGCATCGAAGGGAAATCTCCGGCGGGCCACACTTTTGCTGAGTGATCCCGAAGTAGCGAACCGTCGAGCGCTGTGGTGGAGCGCCGCCGAGGTTGCCGGCGGGCCAGGTGCCCTGATCACGGGCCTAATTGATCAGATCACCGAGGCCATCGATGCGGCGCAAGGGCCGTTGGATGATGCCCACAGCCAGGAAATCGAGCAGGTCGACGAGCAAGCAAAACGCTTGGGTCTTACGGCAACGGCTCGTAAGGAAATCACTTCACGCCACAAACGCGAAAGTCGACGCCTGAGGGATGAGGAACTCAGCTTTGGTTTCGCCACCGTTGCTGCTCGTTACCACGGTTCCGGTGATCTGACTGCCACCCGCGAGACGCTCGTCCTGGTACGAGAGGCCACCCATGCGTTGATTCGCAATCCCAACGAAAAGCTTCTGCTCCAACGACTCTTGCTCGAACTTCCCCCAATAGCGACATAACTCCCGTTTGCAATTCGGGCCAACTTGTTACCCTATTTGGACTGTCGCTTGCGACGCCCGCCCGGGTAGCTCAGTTGGTAGAGCAATTCACTCGTAATGAATAGGTCAGGAGTTCAATTCTCCTCTCGGGCTCGTAGTTTGGGGCGCGGACCAGTGGTCGGTGCCGAACCCATATCTTTCGGCACCATGTCGCCCAGGTAGGGATCTACACGACGTCGAAACGGTCCAGATTCATCACTTTGGTCCAGGCCTTGACGAAGTCGGAGACAAACTTGTCGGCTGCATCGGCGGAGGAATACACCTCGGCAATGGCGCGTAGCTGAGAGTTTGAACCAAACACAAGATCAGCGCGTGTGCTCGTCCATTTCACGTCGCCCGAAGATCGGTCAACACCCTGGAAGGTGCCAGGCTCGGCCGGGAGTGATTGCCACTCGGTAGCGAGGTCAAGCAGGTTGACAAAGAAATCGTTGGTCAATATCTCGGGCTGATGGGTGAGAAGTCCATGAGTAGATGCGTTGGAGTTTGCACCCAGCACCCGCAGACCACCAACAAGTACCGTCATCTCTGGAGCGCTGAGTGTAAGCAGTTGGGCTCGATCGATGAGGAGATGTTCGGCTGTCACAGCCTGGGTGCTGGAGTAGTTCCGGAATCCATCAGTGGTTGGTTCGAGTACCGCGAACGATTCGGCGTCGGTTTGTTCCTGGGATGCATCGGTGCGGCCCGGTGTAAATGGGACGGCAATGTCATGCCCGGCGGACTTTGCCGCAGCTTCGATTGCCGCTGAGCCACCGAGCACGATGAGATCAGCTAGCGAGACGGTACTTCCGCTGGTGGCGTAGTCGGCTTTGATTGCTTCTAGCGCGGCCAGGACCTGGCGCAGTTCGGCTGGGTTGTTGACCTCCCACGAGTTCTGCGGAGCGAGGCGGATCCGCGCTCCGTTGGCACCGCCGCGCTTGTCGCTGTTGCGGAAGGTTGCCGCTGATGCCCACGCCGTGGACACCAACTGGGAGACGGTAAGTCCTGATGCGAGGATGCTGGCCTTGAGGTTCGCAATGGCGGTATCGTCGAGCGGTGCGGTGTCGGCTGTTGGAATCGGATCCTGCCAGATGAGTTCTTCGGTAGGGACTTCCGGACCGAGGTATCGGGGGAGCGGGCCCATGTCGCGGTGACACAACTTGAACCAGGCTCGGGCGAAGACATCGGCGAATTCCAGCGGGTTCTCGAAGAAACGCCGAGCGATAGGCTCATAAATTGGATCAGCACGTAACGCCATGTCGGCGGTGGTCATCATCGGCGCGTGGGTGATTGAGGGGTCGTGGGCGTCGGGCACCGTGCCTCGGGCCTCGGGGTTTGACGGGGTCCACTGTTTGGCGCCAGCTGGGCTTTCGGTCAACTCCCAGTCGTAGCCGAACAGCGTCTCTAGGAAGCTGTTGTCCCACGTGGTCGGCGTGGCGGTCCACGCACCCTCAACACCGCTGGTGGTGGTGTTGACGCCCATACCCGTGCCTAGATCGTTCTTCCAGCCGAGACCCATTTGTTCAATTGGGGCTGCCTCGGGTTCGGGTCCAACCAGTGTTGGATCTCCAGCGCCGTGGGCTTTGCCAAACGTGTGGCCACCAGCAACCAGCGCGACGGTTTCTTCGTCGTTCATTGCCATTCGGGCGAATGTTTCGCGGATATCGACACCGGATCCAACGGGGTCAGGATTGCCGTTGGGCCCTTCGGGGTTCACATAGATGAGCCCCATCTGGACGGCCCCGAGTGGATTGTCCAGGTCTCGGTCGCCGCTGTACCGCTCGTCGCCCAGCCAGGTCGTCTCGGGACCCCAGTAGATGTCTTCTTCCGGTGCCCAAACATCTTCACGTCCGCCCGCAAACCCAAACGTCTCGAAGCCCATTGATTCGAGGGCGACGTTGCCGGCAAGGATTATGAGGTCAGCCCAAGAGATCTTCCTGCCATATTTTTGTTTGATTGGCAGCAAGAGCGTGCGGGCCTTATCCAGGTTTCCGTTGTCGGGCCAGCTATTGAGCGGGGCGAAACGTTGAGTTCCATTGCCGGCGCCGCCTCGCCCGTCTTCGATGCGGTAGGTGCCTGCGCTGTGCCAGGCCATGCGGATGAACAGGGGTCCGTAGTGTCCGTAGTCGGCGGGCCACCACGCCTGCGAATCGGTCATCAGCGAGGTGAGATCTTGCTTTAACGCAGCGAAGTCAAGCGTTGCAAAAGCTGCGGCGTAGTCAAAGTCGTCGTCCATGGGATCAGAAGCGGGTGAGTTCTGGTGGAGGATGCCGAGGTTTAGCTGGTTCGGCCACCAGTGCTGGTTTGCGCTGGAACCGGTCGCGGTGTGGCCCGAACCCATCACTGGGCACTTGGTTAGTTCTTGGTCTTCAGCTTCGTTGGTCATTTTGTTCCGATCATTGGGCTCTTAATGCTGTTGGGGCTCTTAATGCTGTTGGTTTGGGGTTGGCACGTAGGGCAGACGCCCCAATAGATAACTTCGGCTTCGTCGACAGCGAAACCAAGGTTGTCATCAGCGGTGAGGCACGGTGTGGCGCCCACAGCGCAATCGACATCTTCGGTGGTTCCACAGACCCGACAGATGAGGTGGTGGTGGTTGTCATCGACTCGGTCTTCAAAACGGGCAGCGGATCGGGCTGGTTGGATCCGCCGAAGAAGGTGGTGATCAGCGAGGATGCTGAGAGCGTCGTACACGGCCTGGCGCGAGATTGAGCCAATCATGCCCCGCACGCTGTCGGTTAAATCGTCGGCCGTGGCGTGTGGCTGTGCCGACACCGCCTGCATGACTGCGAGTCGCTGTGCGGTTACCCGCAGACCTTTTTGGCGGAGGAGAAGTGCCGCACTGGTGTTCATGGATTTCATGAGAGCACAGTAACTGGACGCAGTCAATAAAAGGATTTGTTCCATAAAAGTGTGTCGTCGTGGCGGCAATCCATGATCAAGGAGGTCAAATTGCTCGCCGCAGGAGCATTGCTTCTCCGTTGGCACTCAGCGGCAGTGTGTGTGGGAGCCAGCACTGGGTGGCACGCTTTTCTGGGTTGAAGTCCCAAAAATATCGGCACCAGCTGCACAATAGGGCGGTCTTCATTGCCCACATCAGTGCGACCCGTGGCATCATTGACGGCGATGTCAATCCCGTCCGAACCCCGACGAAGCGAGCGCTAATGCCAGCCCGTCCGTCAGCAGCGGACTCCAAGCGCCTGCTTCTTCTCGTTGGCCTCAGCGCCTGCGTTGGTGGTTTGTCGGGTGGGGCCGCATATTTACTGGTCCGCCTGATCAGTTTCATTACCGGTCTGGCCTTCTTTGGCGAGCTTATGTGGGGCGAAATTCCCGACATTTCTCAGACCGATGCATCATGGCGGTTGCCGGTGTTCGCCGTCGGTGGGGCACTCGTTATTGCGACGATGGCCCGCTGGGCCCCGGTCATCAAGGGCCATGGCATTCCCGAAGCGATGGAGGCGGTGCTGCGTAAGCAGAGTCGAGTGCAATCCCGAACAGCCGTAGCGAAGCCCACGTCGGCCGCTATTGCTATTGGGACCGGCGCTCCGTTCGGTGCCGAAGGGCCAATCATTGTGACCGGCGGCGCGATTGGCTCGCTCGTGGGCCAAATTGTTCCGGTCTCACCTTCAGAGCGCAAGATTCTGTTGGCCTCAGGCGCCGCGGCCGGGATGGCCGCCATCTTTGGTGCGCCGCTTGCGGCTGTTCTCCTCGCGATCGAGCTTTTGCTCTTCGAACTCTCGATGCGGTCGCTGATCCCGCTAGTGGTGGCCTCGAGTATCGCGGGCGGCATGCACTCGGCCATTTTTGGAACCGGTCCGTTGTTCGAGGTACCACCGCACGACTTTGCGGGTCTGTCCAATCTGCCGCTTTACGCAGTGTTGGGGCTGGCCAGTGGATTGTTGGCCATCATCATCCAGCAGGGACTGTTTTTCTCCGAGCGAGTATTCCGCGATCTCAACTTGCCGACTTTCTGGAAACCAGCCATCGGAGCACTGGGGTTCGCCTCGGTTGGTCTGATCGTTCCTCGGTCATTGGGAGTGGGCTACGAGGTCGTCGAGTCAGTACTCGCTGGCGAGTTGGCGATCGCCGCTTTGGCTGGGTTGTTAGTTGCCAAGATGATCTCTTGGTGGGTGGCTCTTGGTTCAGGCACGTCCGGTGGCACGCTCGCTCCGGTGCTGCTGATGGGTGCCGCATTTGGTGGGCTATTCGCGGCCATCGTCACCGAGATTGCTCCGGATGCCAACGTGAGCGCCGGTGCTTTTGCGGTGGTTGCCATGGCGGCAGTGTTCGGTGCGGCGACGCGGGCACCCTTTACCGCGATTGTGTTTGTCTTTGAACTTACCCGTGACTTCGATGTGGTGTTGCCACTCATGATGGCCACAGTGCTGGCCGCCTTGGTGGCTACAGCGTTGTCTGAGCACAGCCTGTACACCGAAACTCTGGCCCGCCGAGGTGTACGGGTCGGGGCCGAACTCACGGTCGACGCGCTCAACACAACACCTGTTTCCGACGTGATGAACCGCGTCGTTGACACCTACACACCGGACACGTTGGTCAGCGAAGTGGCAGCGGTTATGGCCCGCGGCGGACGTGGTGCATACCCGTTGGTCGACGACGATTGGCATTGCGTTGGCATGATTTCCAAAAGCGGTCTGCTCACCGTTGACGTCGACGAAGATGCCACCCTCGATGCGGTAATGGCCCGAGACGTTGTCACGACCACCGCCGAGGCCACTCTGGTGGACGCCCTACGATTGATGGTCGACGAGGACGTGAGTCACCTGCCCGTAATTGGTGATGACAACACCCTCATCGGCATCTGTACGCGGTCCGACATCCTTCGTGCCCGCGGCCAAGAATTCGCCCTCGAGCGGATGGATACCGGATGGCTGGCGCCCGTGCTGCAGCGGCCAGGAGCCGCTGGTCGTCGTTACGTTGTGGTGAGTAACCGGACGCTCAGTTGCCCCGAACTCAGTACCGAGATTGCCCGCCTGGCGGCGCTACCTGGCGATTCTCGGTTCCATGTGATTGTGCCAATGCACCAAAACGATGAGCTCACCGAGGTGCGTGCCCGTCTCGAAATCCGGCTCGACCAGATCGAAACCTTAGGGGCCAAGGCCACAGCCGAGGTCACTGACGGTGACCCCATGGTGGCGATCGAAGCTGGCGTGAAGGTTGACGGTACCAAAGGCGTCATTGTGTCGACCCGCCCATCGGGTTCGTCACGCTGGCTAAAAGTCGACTTGCCCGCCCGGGCCCGAAAGCTTCTCAACGTACCTGTGACACATGTCGTAACCCTGGATGTCAAAGACGATGCTTAGGAGCCGCCGAGCCGAGTAAAGTTATCTGATGGCCAATCAGGAAGACTTCGCCCAACAGGCGATGGAGTACATGGACCAGTTGTACTCCACAGCAATGCGTATGACCCGCAACAAGGCCGACGCCGAGGATCTCGTGCAAGAGGCCTATCTCAAGGGGTATCGCGGCTTCGGTGGGTTCACCGAAGGTACCAATTTACGAGCTTGGCTCTTTCGGATTCTTACCAACACCTACATCAACAGCTATCGCAAGAAGCAGCGCCGTCCCATCGAGACCGACATTGATGACGTTGAGGACATGTACGGCTATCACCGACTGGGTGGCGAACATGCGTCCATTGGTCAAAGCGCCGAAGAAACCCTCATGGAACACCTGACCGACAGTCGCATCCGCGATGCGATTGAAGAGCTCCCTGAGCAGTACCGAATGGCTGTTCTTCTGGCTGATGTCGAAGGTTTCGCGTACAAAGAAATCGCCGAAATGCTCGACGTTCCCATCGGCACCATCATGAGCCGCCTGCATCGGGGAAGAAAACGGCTACAAGACCAGTTGCAAGAGTATGGTCGCCAACATGGGTTGGTCGACGATGTCCGCGAACCCCAGCCTGTTGGCTCGGAGAACTCATGAAATCCGACTCTTGCAATTCCAATCCTCAGTCCTGCGTGCTGGCCAATCAGGCGATCAATTTGGCACTCGATGGTTTTGTTCCCGCTGTCCAACTGGCACAGTTGCGTGGCGGCATCAGTCATTGCCTGCCGTGTGTGCAGGCCTTTGACATGCAGATCCAGTTCCGTGTTGCTATGGCCCAGGGTTGCCACGAGGCCGCGCCGGAAAGTCTCAAGATTCGCATTTCTGAAGCTATGCAACGCATTGACCTAAACCAGATCGACGTTACCGATTTGTAAGTCTTTGGAATGCAGATTCGCCTTGGGCGGTTCCCTTCTCACCTAGATTGAGAAAGGGACAACGATGTCCAAGACCGTTAGTGCAACCCGAAGCAAGATGAAGGCTGTCCGGGTTTGTGATGAAAAGGGCTGCGTTCGTCTGCTCTCGCAGTACAACGAGTTTGATTGCTGTGCCCAGCACCAGCCCATGGTCTTCCCGCGCATGCGCGGGGTAATTTTGGATTAGTCATCGGTTGCTGGTGCTTCTGTCGTCGGTGTACCAACTACCGAGCTATTGCTCTAGGATGTCGTTATGACTCTGGCAGTGATTTGGCATTGGTGGCTTGCTCCGGCCCTAACCGCGGGCGCAATCGGATTGATCGTGGCAACCGTCATTGGCTACATCAACAAGGTTGTCAAGCCCCGCTACCAGCCGAAGAAGTAATTCGTGGTTGAACCCGTCGATTGGGCGGCTGCACGACGAACTGCACTGCGTTTTGCCGATAAGGCATCCGC
>CAXMUI010000114.1:0-7120 GCA_964196475.1 uncultured Acidimicrobiia bacterium | reverse complement strand
ACCGAAGATGTCGCGGACGAACCCGCCGACGAACCGGCCGACGAACCCGCCGAAATTATCGAGACCATCGAAGAAGAACCCGAGGAAACCGGCCCGGTACAGGGCGGTACGCTCCGCTTTGCGCTCGAGGCAGAATCCGATGGACTCAACCCGACCACCAACGCGTTCTCGGCCGCGGGCTTCATGATGGCCGGAGCGGCCATTGAGACACTTGCGTCCACAGCAGCCGATGGCACTGTCGTCCCTTTCTTGGCCGAGAGCTTCACGCCGAGCGATGATTTCATTGACTGGCAAGTCAAATTACGCCCGGACATGACCTTCACCGATGGCACACCAGTCGACTCTGTCGCTGTGGTCGATAACTTCACTCGGCAGCTAGGCGACCTCCTGGTGGGCCTCGCGGTAAACCCATTCTTCGCGGGTGTAGAAGAGAAGGTCACCATCATCGACGACCTCACCGTCGAGTTTCACCTGGGAATCGCTAACGCCCATTTCCCGTCAACAGTGACGGCCCAGATTGGCATGCTTGCCTCGCCTACCTGGTTGGCTGCTGCTGACGAAGACCCAACACTCAACCAGGCACCCGTTGGTACCGGCCCGTTCATCTTTGATAGCCGCACCCCCGACTCGCTCACCCGCTTCGTGCGCAACGACAACTACTGGAACGGCGAGGTCTACCTCGATGCGCTCGAGTTTGCTCCTGTCAGCGACTCCGACACACGAGTCGATCTCCTCTTTGAAGGCGATATACAGGGCCTCCACACCACCAACGCTGAAACGGTGGCCGAAATGCAGGAAGATGATTCAATCGAAATGGTGCTCAATGACACCACCGAAGAATCCTTCTCCATGATCAACACCCAGAACGCACCATTCGACGACATTCGCGTCCGCGAAGCGCTCACACTGGCAACATTTCGGGAGAACTACATCGCACTCGTCGGCGGGGGCATCCAGCGTGGAGCGAACCAAATGTTCGCTCCCGAAAGCCCGTACTTCAACCCCGATGTGGTGCAGGAGACCGAAAACCCAGCCGCTGCGTTGGTATTGGTTGAGGAATACTGCGCCGAACTTCCCGAGAACTGCAACGACGGTCGTATCGACTTTGCCCTGTCCTATTCCGGCCCGTCGGTTGTGCAGGATCGCATTGCGGACATCTTGACCGTTGGTTGGACCGAAGGCGGATTCAATGTCAGCCACAACATGATCCCGCAGGATGACTTCATCCAAACAATTGCCTTTGGCCAGTACCAGGTCAACACCTGGCGACAGTTTGGCGCTTCCGATCCGTCGGCGGACAACGTGTGGCTCTGGTGCGCCGGCGTGGGCGGTATCTCGCTCAACTGGCCACGCTTTTGTGACGAAGGCCGCGACGTCTTGTTGCTCGAGGCTATGGCCTCAGACGATGAAGGCCGCCGGGCCGAGATTTACCAAGAACTTGTGGCTCGTATTCACGACGACTACACGTACATCTTCTTCACCCGAACCCTTTGGGCAACCGCATTCACCGATGCAGTCAACGGCCACTGTGATCGAGTAAGTCCCGAAGGCGTCCCGCTGGCATGCAGCATCAACGGACGGTCTTCCTTCGATACCACGTGGATTAGCGAGTAAGGAACGAACATTGCCTGAGGGTCAGCACGAGACGTTGTAGAATATGGGCTATTGGCTGCAAAAAGTAGGCCTTGGCGTCCTTCTTCTATTCTCTGTGTCCGTGTTGACCTTCGGGGCAATGAACTTGCTGGGCGATCCGCTGTTCAACATCGTTGGTCCTACGGCAATCCAATATGACGAGCTCGAAAGCTTCGCGTCGGACGGATCTATTACTCCTCAAGACCAACAAACGCTCGACGTACTTCGCTCGGCACGAGAGGAATACAACCTCGACAAACCGTTGGTTACCCGCTACAGACTGTGGGTGAGCGACTTTGTTACCGGCGACTTTGGGGTTCAGTTCTCCGAAGACGGCGAGCCGCCCGTTTGGAACCTCATAAAGGAGCGAATGCCTCGTACGGTCTCGCTGCTAATCCTGGCGCAATTGATGGCAGCAGTCATTGCCATCCCTTGGGCGGTATTGGCGGCATCTCGAGCCCAATCGCCATTCGACCGATCGTCTACGGTCATCAGTTTTGGACTATTGGCCCTGCCAAGTTTCGCGCTTGGAATTATTCTCAAATATTGGTTCTCGATCAAATTCGACATATTTCCACAGACGTACACCGCCGGTGATTCGGCCAAGTCGCACCTCTGGCAACTGATCTTGCCCGCTCTCACTATTGCGCTGCCGGCCGCCGCGGTATATCAGCGCCTGCTGCGCACTGATCTCATTACCACCCTGCAAGATGACTTCATCTTGATGGCACGGTCAAAGGGAATGTCAAAACGCCGAGTGCTCTTTGGTCATGCGTTGCGGCCGTCAATGTTCTCTTTCATCACCGTCTTCGGCATCAATACCGGGGCGCTAATTGGCGGCACGCTTGTTATCGAGCGTGTGTTTCGTATCCCAGGGCTTGGCACCGCCATTGTCGAGGCCATTCTTCGCGAGGACTTCCCCGTGGTGTTGGCGATTGTCATCTTGATATCCGCTGCATTCGTCGTCATCAACTTGTTGGTCGACATCATGTATTCGATTATTGATCCGAGGGTTCGCCGATGAGCATTGACTGGGACGAGCCTGAAACATCTACGGCAATGTCGGCGGACGATTCGGTCCCTTCCGAACACATCGCAAAGAAGAAGCTCGGGTGGGCATTTTGGCTGTGCATTGGTTGGCTTGTCACGATCGTGTTGCTGGCAGTTTTCGCTCCGGTTCTACCAATTAAGGACCCCCGGAAGAATTTTCTCGGTAGCGGTGCCGCAGGGCCATCATCTCCTCCGTCGTGGGCCCATCCATTCGGAACCGATGAGGATGCTCTCGACATGTTTTCTCGCACGATCTGGGGGGCACGAGTTTCGCTCACCGTTGGCTTTGTTGCCATTGCGCTCGGCATGGTCATCGGCGGCGGTCTTGGCATGATCGCCGGATTCGTGCGAGGTTGGTTCGACAAAATTATCTCCTTTATTTTCCTGGCACTGTTGTCGTTCCCTGCCCTCATCCTCGCAATTTTGTTGACAGCATTGCTGAATCGAAGCTTGACGGTCATTGCGGTTGTACTCGGGATCCTCGGAATTGCCCCTGTTGGACGCCTGGCCCGAGCAGCCACAATGCAATTCGCCGAGCGAGAGTTCGTCATGGCATCGCGAACTATTGGGGCGACCAATTTCCGCATTCTCACCAGAGAACTCTTGCCCAACGTGCTCATCCCCATGAGCGCACTTGCCCTCCTTGGAATGGCCATCGCCATCGTGGCTGAGGGTGCCCTTGCGTTCCTCGGCCTTTCGGTCGAACAATCCATCACCTGGGGCAACCTCATTGGACGAGGCGCTTCGGGACGCCGCACATTGGAAGACACACCATGGGCTGCATTCGCCCCCATTGGGGTGCTGTTCCTCACCGTCCTTTCCCTCAATCTCGCCGGAGACAAACTGCGTGACTTCTTCGATGTGAAGGAGCTTTCGCTATGAGCGATTCCGCTGAAGATACCGTCGCTCCCCCGCTACTTGAGGTCACCGACTATCGGGTCGGGTTCCGTACTGAACGCGGTTTAGCCAAGGCCGTTGACGGCATTTCGTTCACGCTTGAACAAGGCAAGACGCTCGGCATCGTGGGCGAATCCGGATCAGGTAAGTCGGTGTTGAACCGGTCGATCATGGGACTCGTGGCCAGTTCGCGCCAGGTCGAACAGGGTTCGGTCAAATACAAGGGGCAAGAAATCGTCAACAACGATCGGCAGAATTTCTGGGGCAAAGACATGTCCATGATTTTCCAAGATCCCATGACGTCGCTTAACCCGGTCATGCGCATCGGCAAGCAAATCACCGAGCCGATTCGCAAGCACTTGGGCCTGGACAAGAAGGCCGCCATCGAACGGGCCGTCGAACTCCTCACCTCTGTCGGCATCCCGGAACCAGCCAAGCGGATCGACCAGTATCCCCACGAGCTTTCTGGTGGTATGCGTCAGCGGGTCATGATCGCGATTGCCTTGTCAGCCGAGCCCGATTTCCTTGTGGCCGATGAACCTACTACCGCGCTCGACGTCACCGTCCAGAAGTACATTCTCGACCTGCTCAACGACTTGCAAGCTGAGCGACACATGGCCATGACGCTGATTACGCACGACCTCGGTGTCGCACGTGGCCGGACCGACGACATCATGGTGATGTACGGCGGACGGGTCATGGAATACGCGCCGACCGACACACTATTTAGCGAGATGCGCCATCCGTACACCGAGGCACTGATGTCCTCGATTCCTCGGCTGAGTTACCCGAAACATACGCGGCTCGAACCAATCCCGGGAACGCCGCCTGACATCGTGTCTCCACCGCCCGGGTGTCGCTTCGCCCCACGCTGTAAGTACGCCCAACCCGAGTGCATTGAGTCCAGTCCTGAGTTAAGCAGTTGGTCCAATCACCGTTGGGCTTGCTTCTTCCCGGTTGGAACCGATCAGGGCAACGCCGCATTGGAACGTAACGAGGCCGCTGGTGTCACCGCAGTTGGCCTTCCCGTGCGTAAGCGAGAGGCGGTCTAATGGCCGGATCTGGTAAGGCTCATCTCCGCGCCGAGGGCGAGGCCCTGCTTCGCGTCGACAACTTGGTTGTTGAGTTTCCGGTTGGCAAGGGCCGTGTCGTTCATGCCGTTACTGATGTGAGTTTTGACATCATCGAAGGCGAAACACTTGGACTCGTCGGCGAGTCCGGTTGTGGCAAATCAACTACCGCCAAGGCTGTCATTCAACTCCCCCGCCCTACCGGTGGCTCGGTTGTCTTCGAAGGCAAGGATCTTGCGCAGCTAAAGGGCGAAGAACTACGCCGCATGCGTCCTGAGATTCAGATGATCTTCCAGGACCCGATTAGTTCACTCAATCCTCGCCGCAGGGTGTTCGACATTGTGAGTGAGGGCGTGAGTGTCTGGAGCGGCAAAGGCGATGCCGGCTTCGCAACCGACCGTGTGGCTCGCATCATCGAAGAGGTTGGCCTCGATGTCGAGACCGCCCGCGAGAAACGTGCCCACGAGTACTCCGGTGGACAGTGCCAGCGCATCTCGGTAGCGCGGGCGCTTGTGCTGGACCCCAAGATCATCGTGTGCGACGAACCAGTCTCGGCCCTCGACGTGTCGGTCCAAGCCCAGGTGCTCAACCTGCTTGAGGACATGAAGGATCGTTACGGTCTTACCCTTTTGTTCATCAGTCACGACCTTTCGGTGGTCAAGAACGTAAGTGACCGCATTGCTGTTATGTACCTCGGAAAGTTGTGCGAGGTTGGCGACTCGGACGAAATTTTCGCCGACCCTGCGCATCCGTATACGCGTTTGTTGCTTAGTGCGATCCCCGATGCTGACAACGAACTCAACATGGAAGCCCAAACGCTTGAGGGCGAGTTGCCTTCACCCATCACCCCACCGCCAGGCTGCCGGTTTCATACCCGCTGTCCCAAGGTGCAAGATGTCTGCCGCTCTGAGGAGCCACAAATGGCCTCGACCGGGG
Organism: uncultured Acidimicrobiia bacterium; assembly: GCA_964196475.1. Lineage (GTDB taxonomy): Bacteria > Actinomycetota > Acidimicrobiia > Acidimicrobiales > JAHEJN01 > CAWKZT01. The sequence continues at coordinate 1,535 of CAXMUI010000114.1, read as the reverse complement.
GCGCCGACCACTTCGTGGCATGCCACTTCCCCGATCTCGTTGAGTCGGCCGTAACCGTCAGCTAAACATTCGAGGGCTACTCCAGCCACCGGCGATCAGTCAGACCAACCTGGATCTCCGGAAACGACCAAATGAAACGGTCGACCTCGTCTATTGCTTCGGTCGCCAGTCGTTCTTCTGATGCCACCACCGCAAACCCAAGCGTCGCGTTTTGCCCCTCGTCTTGATGATCGATTTCGGCGCTAGAAACCTCGAACCGGCGACGTGCTCCTTCAAGTAGAGGCTTGATTGCCTGCCGCTTGTCCTTCAATGACCGGGATTGAGGAATTCGCAGTTCAACTTCAAACGCCAACACAAACATGGGCGTCAGTGTGGCACGAATGTTTAGGTCGGAGCATCCGTTGCTACGTAGGTGTTGGTCTCGCCGACAGCGCGGTACCACTGATTACCGATCTGGAAATGCCAGGTGCGACTTCCGTCATCGGCAATCACGTATTGACCGGCATCGGGAGTCCGACCGTTTTGTCCAGTTTCACCGAACAACACGTCAAAGATCGTGCCGCCCGCGTCGGCCCACACATGGCTGGTTTTGAAGTAGTAACCACCGTTGTCCATGTTGGGATTACGGGCTGGATCAATTTCGTGAAATCCGGGCCCGACATACCAGCCAGGCGAGCCATTGTGATAGCGAGGCCGGATGTCTTCGATCTGGAGCAGGGTCTTCGCTATGGCAATGAACGTGCGCACCAGGCTTCCGCAGTCGCCGGTTAGCGAGAAATCCCGACTGGCACCAACGTAGGTAAAGCCCACGGTGTTTGCCTTAAACCGAGTAATAAGGATGTTCAACTTGGTGGCGTCGTCGGCGTCGGGGTCGATGCCGGACCAAATCGGTTTCCACTTCTCGAGGTCGCTGCCGCTTGGGACGTTGCGGTCGTAGTCTGCGTCGGCCATGGGGCCACCTTCGACGCGCTGAAGACGCCCTGGACCGGTCCGTTTGATAACGATCGGCGACGGGTAGGTAGCGGAAGCAGCCAATGGTGTCGTGGACCGCTGCACCCTGGTTGGTCGAGACTGCGCTGGTACCAGCGACGAAGAGCCTGTTGTGCGCCCCTGCAGCGCTCGCATTACTGTTCGGGTCGTGGTCGCTGCCTTGACAGGGTAGGGATGGCTAGCGGCGTACCCGGCTATGGCAACAGCAGAGGGGCGTGAACGAGCCGTCAACGTAGGAGTTGCTGTCACACTTGCCGGCGCCTCCTTCGTCGCAGCCGGAGGAGCCTGAACAGCGGCGTGATCAATAGCCATACATAACCCTCCCTCTAGCTGAAAGACTAGTCGCACCAGACGGCGGACTGCTTCGAGGCCGTGTTGCACCCACAAAACGAAACACAGCGCCAGCGTGCGAGCGGTTAATCGTCGAATCGTGGTGACTTTGCTCCGCTGCCCTCAATGCAATAGGGCCTGGTCGATAGGGTGAGCGAATGGAAATCGACTTGCGACCATGCCCGGGCGCTCTCGGCGCCGTGGTAGAAAACTTC
>CAXMUI010000113.1:0-4283 GCA_964196475.1 uncultured Acidimicrobiia bacterium | reverse complement strand
TGCACCCACCACATGGCCATCGGCGACAACATGGCGATAAAGCGCTTTTTCTCACCACGCTCCCAGCAGCGAACCAGACCATGCTCAAGGTTGACAATTTCGTGATCGAACTCGGGAAAGTCTCCCTCGTGGTCAGCAACGATCGCTCGTCGGCCAATCTCATTGGCGGTTGCGGTACACCAGTCAAGGAAGCGTTGTTCATTTGCTTCGCGTTGTTCATCGTCGAGACGCAATCGAGCATCGTCACGAATGATTTCGAGCATCCGATACCGATCGCTATCGGGATCGAAGACGACGAGTGAATGGTCCACCAGATGCATCAGATTGCGATCGTCATCGGTCCCGCACACCTGACGAACCGCCGCGTTGGTGAAACTGCCCGCGAAACATGCCACCTGTGCGAGCAAGGAACATTCGTCATCGGAGAGAAACCGGCGACTCCACTCCAATGAAGCCATGACGCTTCGCTGATGGTCATACAAGTCACGACGTCCAACTTCGAGGACCGCTGGTGTGTCGCTCATGGCCTGCAAGATTTCTGTCAACGGCCGAGTGCGGACTAACGCTGCCGCGAGTTCGATCACTAGAGGGATGCCGTCGGCTCGGGAACATATCTCGGCCACCGTGTTCACGTTGTCGTCGCCGATCTCGAACGTGGGGTCGGCTTGGCGGACACGTTCGATAAACAGTTGGACTGATGGAAAATCGATAATTGCTGAATTTCCTAAGGCGACCGGCACGGCCAATGGCTTGACCCCAAAGACCACTTCGCCGGCTAATTCCATGGGTCGACGGCTGGTGGCGAGAATGTGAGTAGAACGAGACCGTCCCAGAAGTTCCTGGGCGGCGTCACCGATCGCTTCGATGGCTTGCTCACAATTGTCGAGCACCAACAGCGTGGTGGATGCCTCCAGAGCTTGCGCAACAAGGCCAAGGTCGTCGGCTGGCTCGCCGAGAACTGCCGTCGAGATTGCGCTGGCTACTTCACTGGCGGTCTCGGCATTAACGAGGCGAACCGACACAACCCGATCAAACTCGGGCTCGGCTTCATGGGCCACCTCTGCCACAAGCGATGTTTTCCCAACGCCGCCGGGACCAACGAGGGTAATGAGACGATTGTCGCCGATCAGACGACTCAACAGTCGCAGGTCATCGCCACGCCCAACAATTGGGTTGACGGAGGGAGCGAGGTTGGCCATACACCAGCCTAAACGGACACAGTCCCCCGTTGTTTGTCCGTTCGTCCCCCGATTGGGGGATGTTGCCTCCCCCAAAGACCCTGCATGGTTGTTTCATCGAACGCAGACCTGGTGTCTGCCGAACAAGGAAACGATCATGAACAGCACAACTCTGAGCCCACAACTCTCCGCCGTCCGCAACAATTCAAAGCGCTTCAAGAAGTATGGTCCGTGGGCTGTCGTCACCGGCGCCTCATCGGGTATTGGCAAAGAGTTCGCCAAGACGCTTGCTAGCGAAGGTTTCGATCTCGTGATCGCCGCCCGACGCATTGAACGTCTCAACGACATTGCCGCCGACCTAAGCGAGCGCCACGGTGTCATCGTTCGCACGGTGCAGGCCGACCTAAGTACAAGCGATGGCATCGAAGCCATCGAAAAGGCGGCGGCCGATATCGAGATCGGCTTGGTCGTCAGCAACGCCGGCGACGCTTCACCTGGCGCCTTTCTCAAGAACTCCCTCGAAGCACAAATGCTGACCACCAATCTCAACGTTCTCGCCAATGTCCAACTGGCTCACTCCCTCGGTGGCCGCCTCGTCGAGCAGGGCCATGGCGGACTCATTATGACCGGTTCCACCAGCGCCTTCGGCGGCATCCCTTACCTCGCGAACTACGCCGCAACCAAGGCTTTCGTGGGAACATTCGCCGAGGGACTGAACGCCGAATGGAAGAAGCACGGCGTCGATGTCCTCGTTCTGCACCCGGGACCGACCAAGACCGAGATGGTTGAGCAAATGAAGGGGGCGGACTTCAGTCGGGTGCCTACGGCATGGATGACCCCTGAGGCTGTGGTCTACAAAGCGCTAAAGGGACTGGGTCGCAAGACGATCGTCGTCCCGGGATTCCCCAACAAGATGATGCGTTTCGTTACGACTCGCCTGACCACTCGTCGTGGCCTCACCCGCATTTGGGGTGCCCTAATGGGCAAGGTCACCGACGACGACATGAAGTAGCCCGCCATGCAGATTCAAAGGCAAATTCATATTGATTCACCGCCATTGCGGGTCATAGCAACACTAAGCGAAACGCCTATGTGGCCCGCAATAGCAATAACACCCGAAGGGGCAGGATCACGAGTGATCCTAGCTGCCAGCATCGAGCCCGAAGGCCTGGCAAACAGCTTCGAGGCGCATGCCATGGGCCTGTTGTGTACCGCAAAGCGCACGCTCGAACAGGCCCCCTCTCCCAGCCAATTGGACGCAAACAAGTCCACAAAAGAAGGACAACAATCATGAGCACCAAAATTTCCCGCACCGTCACCATCAACGCGCCCATTGCCGACGTATGGAAGACCTTCGCCGACTTCGGCAACGTTGCTGACGCCGTACCGTCGGTCAAGACGTCGGAGTTGACCTCGAATCTTGAAACCGGCCTCGGCGCCACTCGCGAGTGCCAACTTGCGCCCATGGGTGTGGTGCAGGAACGCATCACCGGATGGGAAGAAGGCAAGGCTCTCGAGGTGGACCTTTACGAATCAAAGGGAGTTCCGGCTTTGCGCTCTGCTTTGGCAAGAATCGATTTAGACAATCTTGGCAATGAGACTCAGGTGACGGTGACCATGCAATACACCCTAGGCCTAGGGGTCATCGGTAAGGGCATGAATGCATTGGTTATGAAGCGCCAGCTTGGGGCCTCGTTGAAAGGCCTCTTGGCTGGCTATAAACACCGCATTGAGACCGGGGAAATTGTTAACGGCAAGACTTCGATTCCGCTCGATGCGGTGACTGTCGCCTAGTTTCGTAGCCTGACTTCATCCGCGGTGCGCGGCCAGCGAAGCAGCTAGTTAAGCATGAAGTAGCCGCAGCCGCCGGCGCGCTCAACGATTAGCTCGTCCGGCGGTACAGTTCCTCCCGATGAAACTCACCCTGTTGGTCGTTACGACCTTCGTTTTTGGCCTTATTGGCGGACTTGCTCCCGTCTTGTTGCGCAAACGAATCAACGACACCACAGCGCGCCGTTTGGCTGGCATTGCCGGTGGGCTCCTTATTGGCAGTGCTTTGCTCGTGGTGGTGCCCGAAGGATTGCATCTGGCTGAGGTCGCCACCGATGACTCCGACAGCTTCTTCGCTAACCGCGAAATCGCCCTCACTTCGGTAATTCTGGTGGGCTTCCTCCTCATGTTATTCCTCGAGGGAATTGGCATTGGCCACGATGTCCACGAAGAGCACCATCAGCACGAGGATGGCCACGGACACGGCCACGTGCATCATCCACAGTCACTGGCCTTGTTGCCCATTGGTTTGACCATTCATGCCGCTGCCGATGGCCTGGCCATTGGTGCCGCTGGTTCGGCAACTTCAGCGGCCGCCGCAACGCTCATTATGGTGGCGGTAATCGCCCACAAAATGCCAGCCGCGTTCAGCTTGGGCGTGTTCCTTTCTCATCATCACGAATCACCAAAACGCGTGGCCCGCGATGTGGTGATTTTTGCGCTGGCAACACCGGTGATGATTGTATTTTCCTACTGGTTTGTCGACGGGTCAGCCACATTGTCGGCTCTGGCATTGCTGTTCTCTGCGGGCACCTTTCTTTATGTCGCGACCGTCGATACGTTGCCGATGGTCCACGATCCCAGCACCGGCCGAAGCGCGGCGCTTTATCTGGGTCTGGGTGCTTTATTGATGCTCGCCATGCTGGTTGGTTTCGAGTTGTCGGGCTGGGACATCGACCCCCACTGATGGCCCGCTACGAAACACTCCTCTTTGATTTCGACCACACATTGTTCGACTCCGATGCGTCGGAAGCGGGCGCGTTTGCAATCACGATGCAGCATTGTGGCGTTGCCGATCCTGCGTCGTTGTTTGCTCCCTACAAGGCAATCAACCGCCAAATGTGGGCGGCGGTCGAAGCGGGCGAGATCACGCCCGACGATGTTCGTCATCAACGATTCGAACGACTCGTTGCCGAACACGAAATCGATGCCGATCCCCACGCCATGGCTGACGACTTCGCCGAGGGCCTCGGCGCTTGCGGCGAAATGTATGACGGCGCTATCGACCTACTGATCCAGCTCGCCACGACGCACCGTTTGGCGATGGTCACCAAT
>CAXMUI010000112.1:0-10109 GCA_964196475.1 uncultured Acidimicrobiia bacterium | reverse complement strand
CGCTCGTCCGGCTGGACTCGCCAATGGCGGCCGCGCGAGCGACCTTTTTTGCAGAAGAAGCCTTACCCATAGGGCCAACACGCTACTGGGAAATGAACGGGTTGTTGCACCATCGACACCACCGAATTTAGTCGCCTATTTTTGATGACCTTGAACCGCAGCAAACAAAGCCAAATACTGTTCGGCAACCTGGCGCGGCGCATGCCATTGTTCGACCCATTCTCGGGCCGCTGTCCCCATTTCGTCGCGCCGTTCGCGCTGTTCAATGAGGAGCGCAAGACTCCGATGGAACCCGTCGGTATCGCCCGCATCGGTAGCTATTCCCCCATTGGATGCTTCGAGTGTTCGTTGCACCTCGGTCCCACGATCGACCGACGCCAGAATTGGGCGACCGGCTGCGAGAATTGAGTACATCTTCGACGGCACACTCGCCGCGGCCATCCCTTCGTGAAGTAACACGAGGTGGATATCGCCGCTCGCAAGGACCTCGTTTAGTCGCTCGGCTGGCTGAAAATCAACAAAGCGCACGTTGGTGAGGTCATGCGCCGCTGCTTCAAGTCGTTCCCGCTCTGACCCGTTCCCATTAATGACAAATACCACGTCGTCACGGCCTCGATAATGGCGCGCTGCAGCAAGCACGAGATCGAGGGGTTGGGAATGCCCGACGTTTCCGGCGTACATGACAACGACCCGATCGCCAAGATCGAACTCATCTCGGTATGACGTTGCTCGGTCCGCCGGTTGAATTGCTTGGGTGTCGACGAAATTGGGAATGACTTCAATACGTGGGCTGCGACCCGGGTCCCGACCGGATCGTCCTAGCTTGTTGCCAACATTTTCGGCCAGATCCTCGCTCAGCACAGTCACCGCGGCTGACTTGCGATACAACGATCGTTCGAGTCGCTCGGCGCTCCGGATCACCCGTTGGTTGGTAATGGTTCCACTGGCGACGGCTGCATCGGGAAAAACGTCCTGAATGTTGAAAACCAGAGGCGCTCGCCATCGCTTAGCCGCCAGATAGCCAGCCATCCCCAGCGTGATGGGTGGAGACATCGCAAACACCACATCGGGGCGACCTCCCCGAACAACCGCCCAAGCGGCCGCTTCGACCGTGAACGCTCCAAACGACACGGAGCGAGCAACAAGGTTTCCTTTGTCGCTAGGAAACGGGTGCAGACGGGTAATCGTTAGGCCGGGTTCGGTAGTGCGTTGCATTAGTTTGCCCCGCCACTCGGGTTCGACGGCGTGGTTGCGATACCACGGCAAAGAAGTCACAACATCGACATCGACGCCAAGCCCCAAAAGTTCACGAACTATGCGGGTCATCACCACGCCGGTCGGGGCAGTGTCTGGCTCAAAATGAGGGCAGATTGCCAGCACCCTCATCGGACCGCCTCCTGATAGACGTCGATCATGGCCTGGGCTGATCGTTCCCAGGTGTACTTCGTTGCTTGTTCAGCCCCTTTGTGGCCCAAATGTTCGGCTAGATCGGCATCCTCGAGCACCTGATGAAGCCCCCCGGCAATGCTCGTCACCGATTGGGGGTCGACACAGATTCCACCGTCTCCTACTAGTTCTTCGGTTGAGGTGCCGCTGGAGGTAACCACGGGCGTGGCCTGCGTCATAGCGTCCAGCACCGGAAGCCCAAATCCCTCCATCAAGCTGGGATAAGCCATAACTGTTGCGGCACGATAGAGCGGAGAGAGATCGGCCTCGGGAACAAACCCAACCTGACGGATGTCGAGTCCGGACTGCGCAATCGTGGCGGCAAGACTTTCACCCCAACCCGTTGGCCCGACCAACACCAGCGGAATGCGTTGTTCCGTAAGTGTCGCTAAGGCTTTGATCAGACGCTCGAGATTCTTTCGGGGTTCGATTGTCCCCACGAAAAGCACAAATCGATCAGGCAAATCGTACGTTCGTAGCACTCGTTCCACGTCGGCGGCGGAGGCCATAGATCGGCTACTTCCCCAAGGCACAACACGAAGGCGCTCCGGTGAAACACCTTCGTCAATGCAATGTTGCACCGTGGCCTGACTCGGACAAACGATTATCTTGGCTTCGTCCTTGGTGATCTGCCAACCGCGTTCGAAAAACGCTTGCCCGCGACGACTGGCATGTCCTGGGTAGGTGAGAAAGGCGAGGTCATGAACCGTAACAACGAGCGGTGCTTTAGTGGCTGGGATAGCTGACGACGTGGCATGCACTACATCAACGGCACCCGTCCGACCCTCGACGTGCGGAGATCGGATCGTGCTCCAGGCACCGTACATTGCCCGCCGCGGCAGCCGTTGTTGGACTATGGGGACCGAGGGAGCCGCGATCGTAGGCGGGCGACGGTGCCACGCGGTCACCCCAACAAACTCAACCGATGGGTCCGCCCGCACGACATAGTCCAGAAGTTCGCCAACGGCTGTCGCTGTACCGCCCGGCACAGGGTGCCAGAATTGTTCGATCGCGGCAGCAATGCGCACCGTCGCGCCTTATCCGCGACCGACGCCGTCGTACCGCAAACCAGCCGCGGTGACGGTGCTCGGCACGAACATGTTGCGGGCGTCGATCATGGCATCGCCGGTCATTGCCTTAGCCAGGTCCGCGGGGGCGACATCGCCAAATTCTGGCCATTCCGTCAATACCACAAGCGCCTCCGCATTTGTGGCAGCGGCAAGCGCAGAATCGGCGACGGTGACTCCCTCAACAGGGGCCACAGAAACCATGGGGTCATAGGCGTGCACATCCGCACCTGCCGCGACCATACGGGTAACGATCTCGATGGCGGGCGAATCGCGAAGATCGTCGGTCCCCGCTTTGAAGGTGAGACCCAAAACACCCACCCGCTTGCCCTGCATGTCATTGTCGAGCGCACGTGCCACCTTGGCCACGATGCGGTCAAATTGCGCCGTGTTGGATTGCACGACATTGTCGAGCATAAGTGTGGTGAGCCCTGCATCGGCCGCGGTCGCCTGGAGTGAGCGCACGTCCTTCGGAAAGCATGATCCGCCCCAACCAGGTCCCGGCGATAGATGATTTGAACCAATGCGACTGTCGAGACCCAGGCCTCGCACAATGCCGTCGATGGAACCGCCGACCTCATCGCAAATGGCAGCAAGTTCGTTCACAAACGAAAGCCGAGATGCCAAGAACGCATTGGTGGCGTATTTAACAAGTTCAGCTGTCGGCGGGTCAACGAGAAGTACAGCGGCGGCTGTGTCGCCATACATGGCAGCGACCGATTCGGCTGGTTCGTTGGTCGTACATCCCACGACGACGCGGTCGGAGTTTAGAAAGTCGCTGACCGCCATACCTTCACGAAGAAATTCGGGGTTGGAGACAACATGAACATCATCGACGCCAAGCAGGGAACGAACTCGCTCGTTCGTCCCGACGGGCACGGTTGACTTGAGTACAACGCATGCTCCGGCCCGTAGCAGAGGGCGGATGCCTTGAATAGCGGTATCGAGGTACGAAAGGTCCGTGTGACCATCCGGTAGGGGTGGCGTGGCTACACAAACAAATACAAAGTCCACGTTTGGAATTGTCGCCGCTGTGTCAATTGTGAATCGCAAACGGTCCGAAGCAATTCCCTCCTGTACTAGCTCGGCGAGACCGACTTCAAAGATCGGTATCTGGCCCTGGCGGAGCCGATCAACCTTGGCAGAATCAATATCGATAGCGACAACATCGTGCCCGAGATGGGCGAAACACGCCGCCGCCGTCAGACCGACGTAACCCGCACCAAGTACAGCTACTTGGCGGCTTTCAATTGGCGCTAGTTGCATTTGGGTACCTCGGGGGTGGGTTCGGGCGTCGGGGTCGGCTCAAGAGTTACCGTGGGGACGGGTGTTGACTCGTCGACCTCGGTGGGAATCTGATCAGGTTCTAACACATCGTTGAACGCGGCAAGTGATTCATCAAGTCCTTGAAAATATGCCAGCATTTCTTGATTTTCGGGCGTGTCGAGATTCAAATCCAGTGCGGATAGCCCTTGATGGGTCGCGTCGCTGAGGCCATTGAAACTAAATGTTTCGAGGCTGTCGGTCTGAAAGGCTCGGAATTGATTACCGACGTCAAGCAATTCTTGGGGGGTTATCCGTTCATCGAGAACAAGATCACCCTTAACGGCATTAATTAATTCGTTGAGCGTGATGGGGTTACGCGCACCCTTGGCTAGGGCCCGTTCGATTAGCGCGCTCACGAATGCCTGTTGGCGGTCAATACGGTCAAGGTCGCTGCTGAACCCATCGGGCAGCCACTGGTCCCCAACCGCTATTCGGAATGTACTTCTACTGCGCACATAGGCCAGTGCTTCGTCGGGAGTAAACGTGTGGCAACCCGTCTTGAGGATTTCAAAGCCCAACTTCACGTCCTGGACGGCGGACTCGAGGTAAAAGGGGACGCCATCAATCGCTTCAACGAGTCCAAGGAACGAGACGAAGTCGACCTGGATGAAGTTGTTAATCGGGATACCGAAGTTTGTCTCAATGGTCTCAATAAGAACCCCCACTCCGCCAGCCTCGGGACCACCGGCACTCGCCACTACCGAATTGATCTTCATTGAGTAGCCCGTGCTGGTATCGACCCAGAGGTCACGAGGGATTGACATGATCGCGACTGACTGTGTCGTCGGGTCGGTGCGAATGATCATCATGGTGTCGGTGAGAACCGCCGCGATGTCGGTGTTTCGATCACCGGCGTTGCGAGCATCGTCGGCTCCAAGCCCAATGCCACTATCGATGCCAATCACAAGGATGTTTCGCGGTTCACCCTCTGCTACCTCCGGAGCAAACACCTCATTACCAATGACAACTCGGTTAATACTCTCGGCCTGATCTTGAGCAAGATTGAGGGCCCAAACGCCCACGCCAAAGACAAGCGCAGTTAGGAACCCTGCAGCAATGAGCAGACGTTGCGGCCAAGTTCGTCGGAAGCGGGGGCCACGAGACGCCATGAGAGGTCCAGACTACTTGCTATCGGGATTGCTATGGGTGCATGCGGCAACTACGAAATCGCTCGCAAATGCACAACATCGCCCGCCACCACGGTGCGCACCTCACCTTGGACTTCAACGAGCAGATGCCCGTCGTCATCCACGTCGATCGCCCGACCTTCCCAGGACCCGTCGAGGGCCTCAATTCGAACCAGCCGACCAAGCGTCGCTGATCGGTCTCGATAGCCATCACGCAAGGACGTCGCGCCAAGAGTTTCCAACCGGGCCAGCCATCGATCGAGGCCAATCAGCCACGCTGCCAAAAGATCGAAGCGGTCAACATGTTTGTCGGCCAGGTCCGATACAGCAATGGCCTCGGGAAGATCCGGAGGGATCGCATCGATATTACAGCCCAACCCAATAACAATCCCGTGAACATGTCCACGGTGCGAGGTCGATTCTGACAACATGCCGGCCAGTTTGCGATCGCCACCGTCGGTAGGTACGACGATGTCGTTCGGCCATTTCAGTCCGGCCGGCACGCCGAGTGGCCGAAGCGCATCAACCAGCGCAATACCCGCTGAGGCCAATAACCACCCCAGATCCGTGATTGGCTGTGGTGCCGGAACAAGGACTGAGACCCAAAGACCAGTTGGTCGGCCCGATTCCCAGATTCGGCCTCGCCTGCCTTTCCCCGCGATCTGACGGTCTGCTACCAGCACTGCAGGGACTATTGGTCGTCCATTCGCCGCCAATTCTTCAGCAAATTGGGCTAAATCGGAGTTCGTTGAGCCGGTCGAGACGACATGGCGGAGCTCGCTAAAACGGGTCTCGGCCACAGGTACAAATGAATCTCTGTCAAACATGTGGTCATCGGCTCCCTTCTATCTGGCACCATAGAGTGTGCTCTCAAAAATCCTTGTCGCCAATCGTGGCGAAATTGCTGTCCGTGTTATCCGTGCTTGCCGCGATCTTGGTATCGCTACCGTTGCGGTGTACTCCGAACTCGACCACGATGCGCTACACGTGCGCCTGGCCGATGAGGCCTATGCCCTCGGGGGGAAAACCACGGCAGAAAGCTATCTAAACACCGAAGCGATCCTCGATGCCATCGAGCGCAGTGGTGCCGATGGTGTGCATCCCGGCTACGGCTTTTTCTCCGAGAACGCCGACTTTGCTCGGTCGATCACCGAGCGGGGCGTGGCGTTTGTTGGTCCAAATCCTGAGGCCATCGACGTCATGGGCGACAAGATTTCTGCCCGTGAAGCAGCTCAACGAGTCGGCGTCCTTGGGGTTCCGGGCACAACCGAGCTCATTACCAATCCTCAGCAGGTCCGCGATTTTGCCGCCAAACATGGCTACCCGATTGCGATCAAGGCCGCTTACGGCGGCGGCGGTCGCGGCATGAAGGTCGTTGCTGATGATGCATCAATCGAAGAGTCAATCGAATCCGCCCAACGCGAGGCCCTTTCGTACTTTGGCCGCGACGAGATCTACATGGAGCGCTACCTCACCAAACCGCGCCACATCGAAGTCCAGCTCATGGCCGATTCCCACGGCAACTGTGTTTATCTCGGTACCCGTGATTGCTCGGCGCAGCGGCGTCACCAGAAACTGGTCGAAGAAGCACCTGCGCCAGGTATTCCTGAGGAGACCCTCACAGCGATGGGTGAAGCTGCCGTAAAGGTCGCGGTTGGCTGCGACTACGTCAACGCCGGGACGGTCGAGTTCTTGTACGAGGATGGCGAGTTCTATTACCTCGAAATGAATACGCGGCTACAGGTCGAGCATCCCGTTACCGAAGCGGTGACTGGCGTTGACCTGGTCGAGATGCAAATACGTGTTGCGTCGGGTGAGGCCCTCACTATGACCCAAGACGATGTCACGATCACCGGTCATGCCATCGAAATCCGTATCAACGCCGAGGATCCGGCTGGAGGCGCCTTCCTCCCCTCCCCTGGCCCGCTAACCGCACTCAAGACGCCCGATGGTTTCGGCGTGCGCTTTGACACCGGTTATGAGGCAGGCGACGAGATCAGCCCGTTCTACGACAATCTCGTGGGCAAACTCATTTGTTGGGGACCAAGCCGTGACGCGGCGATTGCTCGCACGCTTCGGGCTCTCGACGAACTTGTCGTCGAAGGCGTAGCCACGACCATTCCAGCCGATGTGGCCATTGTCGGCCACCCAGACTTTGCTGCGGTTACGCATTCAACAAAGTGGGTCGAGAATGTGCTCGACCTCTCCAATATTTCAAGCGCTGCTTCTGGCGAGGTCGGCGAACCCGACAAGGTTCGCCGCGAGACCGAAGTCGAAGTCAATGGCAAACGCTTCGATGTTGCCATGTGGGTTCCTGCCCCGTCCGGGCCCGGACGATCCCGACCTCGCCGATCCTCGGGCACAAGTGGTGGGGGCGGTGCTGGCAGCGGCCAGGTAGCTGTTCCTATGCAGGGCACCATCGTCAAGATCTTGGTAGAGGTAGGCGACGAGGTCGAGGCCGGCCAGTCGGTCATCGTGCTTGAGGCCATGAAGATGGAAAACAACGTGAACGCTGACAAGGCCGGCACCGTAAGCGAGATCAAGGTCGCTCCCGGTGACACGGTTGGCGGCGGCGACGTCGTCTTAGTTATCGAGTAATAGCTGCAACCGCCGCACAATGTCCCCGACATCGGGATAGTCGCCGAGCGCGTCACCTTCGAAACGGTAAGCGACCTTCAAATCGGGATCAAGGATCGCCATTCCTGGGGTGCGAATCGAATCCTTGGGCCGAATTTTGCCCTGCCGTGCCTTCACGATGCCCTTGGCATAATTTGCCATGCTCTTTGGACTTATCATTTGCCACCATCGCAGCGCCCCAAATTCCAGCGCGTCGCGGAAGGCATGGTCGGGGTCCAGGTACAGCGGGAACGGGATCCCCTTATCGGTTAGGTGTTGTGCTTGATAGTCATAGGACCCACCTACTGCAATCACTGCTGCGCCCATTGCTTCAATTTCGGGGTAAACGTCACGCAACTGCGCGAGCTGTGCTTGGCACGGGATTCAACCGTAATACCGCATCATTTGGACGACCGTCCACTTGCCCGCCAACGACCGCACGGTGACCGCCCCTCCTTGCGGATCGTAAACGGAGACGTCTTGTAGAGAAGCGGTTGATGCCATAGGTCAGTAAACCCGACGGGCCCCGCAAATATTCGCACTAGACTTAACAGTTCTTGTTCACTACACCAGGGGCTGATCGGTTTCGACGTCGAGGCTAGATGTTGACATATGCGACCAGAGTTGCTCAGACTCTTAAAACGGGGCAACAAAAAGACACGGCAACAACCGCGTCGCTCTCGCTGCCTAACATCCGTTAGTCAGTAGCAGAGTTATCGAACGTCGGTAACGGCGTTACGGGGCCAGTTCATTGCAGCCCGGCAACAGAAGCAGTGAAGGACAGTAGGGAAAGACCACTGACGGCGGGAAAGACCGCTGACATCGGAGAAAGATCCGGCGGTGGGCCTAGCCCACCTGACCTAGCAGGACAGCGCCCGTAAGCTGTGCCCTAGGAATGGTCGTATCGCATGCAATGCCTACTTGGCGGACGGGGGTTCGATTCCCCCCAGCTCCACTGCAATATTCCTTTGCTCAGCGCTAATCCGCTGAGCCCGCTGGCTAGCGCGCGTGACAGCTAACCCCACACAACCAGCTCAATTTGTGATTTTGGGGACCTTCGTCCCTCGTTAACCACTTGTGTATGTTCCATACTCCATTGGAGACCCCCAACCGGAAGTAGTCAAATGAAGACTCCAGCCCTATCCAGGCGCTCCCTTGTTTTGGGGGTCCCCTTGGGAGTCCCCTTGCTTGCGGGGGCGTGTTCGTCGTCCGGCGGCAAGCCCATTGCCTTTAGCGGGGGTGACGCGGAAAGTCCCGGGGCCACCGACGGGCCGATAGCGACTGGCCCGCCAGAAGAAGAAGTGGTTCTTGTAGCTGGCCAATCTGGATCTATTACGCCCCTGTTAACTCCCAAGGCCGATCTGGTCATGGCGGACGAAGCCGAGCAACATATCTCCTATGCTCCTGATGTTCCGCCGCAAATTGTAAGAGCCGAGCAGCGCATATTCGAGACCAAACTTGAGGTGATCGAGGGAGTCTGTCCCTTGGATCCAGCCAACGACGTGACCTTTGAGATGTGGGGTTACCGAATCGAAGGCGACGAGGATGTCACCTGCGGCAGCCCTGGACCAGTTCTTCGAGGACGCGTGGGTGATGTGGCCCGGATCGTTATGACCAACGCCGCGGGCAACAACCACCCCCACAACATCGATTTTCACGCCATCACCGGCCAAGGCGGCGGTGCCGCCGACCTCACCGCGGCGCCGGGCGAGACCGTCGCAATCGAGATTCGGTTGCTTTACCCCGGGGCATTCATGTACCACTGCGCCTTCGGTGACGTTCCCGAACATATCTCCCGTGGCATGTACGGGATGTTCATTGTGGACCCCGAGAGGCCTCTTCCCGAGGTCGACCACGAATGGGCCGTGATGCAGTCGGAGTGGTATGTGACCCCGCCAGATGCCGATGGTGTCGTCGAATTCGACCGCCAAGCACTCTCAGATGAGAACCCTACCTATGTCACCTTTAACGGCCGCACCGGAGCGCTCACTGGCGACAACTCTCTGCACATGAGCGTCGGCGAGCGGGCCCGTATTTACATGGTCAACGAAGGGCTCAACCTCAATTCGAATTGGCACCCAATCGGTTCACATTGGGACACCGTCTACCCGGAAGCTGCGACGCACCCGGTCAATAATCGCATTCGCGGATCCCAGTCAACTCTGGTAGTTACCGGCGGTGCCACCGTTACGGAACTCGTTGGTGTTGTACCCAGCACGATCATCTTGGTAGACCACGCCCTCTCCCGTGCGTTCTACAAGGGTGCTATTGGCATGGTTGTAGTCGATGGTGATCTAGATCCTGAAGTCTTCGAAGTTGTCGCTGCGGGCGGAGCCACGGAGGAACCCGCCGCTGAGGAAGCAGCCGACGGTGTTGTCAACATCATCGACGGGGCTTGGGATCCGGAGAATGCCGAACTGGCCTATTCCCCACGAGCCATTACCGTTGCCGCAGGTACCACAATCACCTGGAACAACAACGACGTTCTCTTCCACACCGTTACAGCAGGAGTTTCCAATGGAAGCGT
>CAXMUI010000111.1:0-3766 GCA_964196475.1 uncultured Acidimicrobiia bacterium | reverse complement strand
GAGTAAGCAAACCAAGATCAATGCCCCATCTAACCACTGTGATTTGATGATTGGTGAGGGGAAATAAGGGTAGAGAAGCCGGAAACCTCGATGCCGCCGGTGGCGGGGATGTTGATGGTAAGCGTGCTGGGTCGTCCCATGTCGGCGCCTTGGTAGACCGTGACTTCGGCGGGCGCCGCGACCAGGTCCCAGCTCCGGAGAAATCCTCCCAAGGCGGCTGCGGCCGCGCCGGTGGCTGGGTCTTCGACAACGCCGCCAACGGGGAACAGGTTTCGGGCATGAAACACATCGGCCGATTCTTGCCAGACAATGTTGACGGTGGTGAGGTCGTGTTTGAGCATCAGGGTCTTGAGTGCATCGAAGTCGTAGGCGATGGCAGCAAGGTGCTCGCGGCTGGGAACGGCTAAGACCAGGTGGTATGCCCCGGCGAAGGCCACGGTTGGGGTGAAAAGGTTACTCAGGTTGTCAACCGACCAGCCCAGGAGTGGTGTGCAGTTCATAGTGGCCAACCCCGACGGTCGATCCCAGCGCATGGCCAAGGGCGATGGTGGCATGCCCACAGAACGGGACTTCGGCTTCTGCGGCTGAAGTACTTGATCTGTAGGCCATCTGCGATGGGGGCGGCGAAGACGGTTTCGGAGTAGCCGATGTCGGCAGCGATGGTGAGCATCCCCTCGGGCGACGGGAGGGTGTCGCTGATGGAAACACCAGCGGGGTTGCCACCAGCAGGGTCGGTAGTGAATGCGGCAATGCGTTGAATAGTCATGACGATGAAATTGGCCTTTTACCGAGCGAAAGGTTTCCTTCTGAACCTTACATTGGCAGGCCCCCGAGCCTTTGTCGAGACTCGCCCAAAAACAGAAAAAGCGCCCGGCCTAAACCGGACACTTTTTGCGTGCGCGAGGGGGGACTTGAACCCCCACGCCCCGAAGGGCACAGGAACCTGAATCCTGCGCGTCTACCAATTCCGCCACTCGCGCGTGGCTGCACAAAGACTATCCGCGTTGGTGGCCTCCGCAACCACGGTGCTCCACGGAACCAGCGGATCTGGTCAACGATTATTGGCCCTGCCCGGTGCTATGGCGTGGAGGCTCTAACCTTTCGGTTATGGGAATTCGCAACTTTGAAGCACGCGTCGAGCGCATGGTCGAAGGCACCTTCGCCAAAGTCTTCCGATCAGGCCTAAAGCCGGTCGAAATCGCCCGTCGTTTAGTCCGTGCGCTTAATGATGGCCGCAGTGTTGGCGTATCGGGTGAAACGGTGGCGCCGAACCACTTTGACGTGATGTTGTCGGCCGAGGACTTCGAACGATTCCAGGAGGTCGAGGCCTCTCTTCGCCGCGAACTGGCCGAGGCTGCTCGTGAGCATGCCCGCGATGAGGACTACCACTTCATGGGTCCGGTGGAAGTGCATCTGCACGTCGATCCCAGCTTTGCGACCGGTTCATTTCAACTAGCAGCACACATGCGCGAAGGGGTTGGTGGAAATCCTGGTTCGTTGCTTTTGCCAACGGGCGACCGGGTGCCACTGGGGGACCAAATCATCACGGTTGGCCGTATATCGGATTCGATTATTGTGCTGGCCGATCCCAACGTCAGTCGAAACCATGCCGAGATTCGCCCAACGGCTACTGGCTTTCAGGTTGTGGATTTGGGTTCCACCAACGGCACCAAGATCAACGGAACCCGCACGACGGGGCATCTACTGCAAGATGGTGACGAGATTACGTTTGGCAATACGTTGATTCGGTTCGAGGCTAGTTAGTTCACCATGTCTGAGCAACTTCTGGCCATCTTGAAGCTCTGTCTGCTTGCCGCTTTGTACCTGTTTTTTATGCGGGTGTTGTGGTCTGTGTGGACCCAGGTGCGCGAGCCCAAGAAGCGGGTCGCCGCACCGGCGGGTAAACGTGGTCCCCGCAAGGTGGTGGCGCCCAGTGTGTTGGATGGCAAGTTAGTGATCTGCGAACCCGAAGCGATGGTTGGCCAAACCTATTCGTTGGGGGACGAACTCACCATTGGTCGGGCTGCCGGGTGTCAAATCATGCTCGATGACACCTATATCTCGCAGTTGCACACGCGTATCTTCTTACGTGAAGGCAAGTACATGGTCGAAGATCTTGGCTCAACAAATGGCACATACCTCAACCGTCGCAAAGTGAGCGGCCCCATGGTGATGCAGGTGGGTGACATGTTGCAGGTGGGTTCGGTCATCTTGGAACTCACATGATCTCGCTTTCGTGGGGTTCGGCCAGTCATGTGGGGCGGGTGCGACAGATCAATCAAGATTCGCTGTTGGCTGTCGATGGTCTGTTTGTTGTGGCCGATGGCATGGGTGGTCATACCGGCGGCGAAATCGCGTCGCAAGTGGCGATCGATTCGTTGCGTTCGGTGGCAAGTTCGCCGTCGGTAGATGCGCTGGTAGAGGCGGTGCACGATGCCAATACGGCCATCATTGAGCGCACTGTTGACGAACCTGAATTGCGGGGGATGGGTACCACTATTTGTGCCATCCATCGTTTGGACGATGATCACCTGGTGATCGCCAACGTCGGCGATTCGCGGGTGTACCTGTTCGGTGGAGACGACGTTCACCAACTGACCGATGATCACAGTTTGGTCGGCGAGATGGTTCGGTTAGGTCAACTGACCGAGGCGCAGGCCGCCATCCACCCCAAGCGCAACATCGTGACTCGGGCCCTCGGCTCCGAGTCGCACGTGACGGTCGACTGGTGGGAGTTTCCCGTTCGGCCAGGTGATCGTTTTGTCCTGTGTAGTGATGGGCTATTTAACGAAGTTTCTGATGCGGCAATCGCCTCGACTTTGCGTCGCCTGAGTGATCCCAATGAAGCCGCGGCCGATCTGGTGCGGCAGGCCAATGCCAATGGTGGTCACGACAACGTCACCGTTGTTGTGGTCGACGTTGACGGCGAAGGTGACGACGACGCGGCGATGGTTCCGTTGGGCGATGTGCACATCAGCAGTCGTCTGGCTGAGGCTGTTCAGGCGGACCCCAATACGCCGAGTTCGACGGCCGGGTTCACCACGGCCGAGGATCCGCCGTTCAAAGAACCTCCTCGAGAAGGCCGTGGCTTTTGGGGTTTCGTTGGCCCCGCTGTTGCGGCCTTGGCTCTTGTAGGTATAGCCGTTTTTGCTATCTCGTTTTATGCCCGATCGAACTTTTATGTTGGCGTCGACGACGACCGGGTTGCGGTTTTCCAGGGTCGTCCCGATGGAGTGTTGTGGTTTGATCCAACACTCAAAGAGACCACTGGCCTGACCGTCGACGACCTCACTCCGGCATTGCTCGACGAGGTCACGGCCAACCCTGACTACAACAGTTTGCAGGGCGCCCGCGACCACATTGATCGTATTATCGAACGTCTTACCGAACTCAACGCGCCACCAATCACGGACGACGTGTCCGAAGGTAACTGATGCGTCGTACCACCGAGTTGAGTCTGCTGTTTGTCGCCGTGGTGGTGATCGTGTCCACTTATGTGTTGGCGAGTCTGGGGCGCGAGGCGGAAATCCCGGCCAACATATTTCCGTTCCTGGGGATCATCGTGGCGCTGCTTATTGGCGCTCACATCGCGGTTCGACGTCTGGCGCCTATGGCCGATGGCGTATTGCTGCCAATTGCGGGTCTGCTCAATGGCGTGGGGTATGTGTTTATTGCCCGCCTCGATGAAGATTTGGCGGCCAACCAGGCCATGTGGACGGCTATCGGTGTAGCGGCGTTCGTGGCCACGCTTGTGGTGGTCGACAAA
>CAXMUI010000110.1:0-3950 GCA_964196475.1 uncultured Acidimicrobiia bacterium | reverse complement strand
CGGGATTTGATGTAGGTGGTGGGATACAGCATTTCCTGCATGCCAGGACCGCCCTTGGGCCCTTCGTAGCGCACTACGACAACATCTCCGGGTTGGACTTCTTCGCACTGCACACCTTCGACTGCAGCCTCTTGGCTTTCGTAAACGCGTGCCTTTCCACGGAACTGCCAGATCGACTCATCGACCCCCGCGGTCTTCACGATGCAGCCATCCTCGGCGAGGTTGCCATAAAGAATCGCAAGGCCACCGTCGGTCGAGTAGGAGTGTTCGATGTCGCGAATACAGCCAAAAGACCGGTCCTCGTCCAGCGTTTCCCAGCGAGTTGACTGACTAAACGCTTCCTGCGTACGAATACCTGCCGGGCCCGACGTATAGAATTCTCGGGCAAAGGCGCTGGCCGTCGGTCGTTTGATATCCCACTCGTCGAGAGCATCGGCCAACGTAGCGCTGTGAATTGTCGGCAAGGACGTGTCGATGAGACCGCCCCGATCGAGTTCGCCCATGATGCCGAGGATGCCGCCTGCTCGGTGCACATCTTCGACGTGGTACTTGTCGGTCGATGGTGCCACTTTGCAGAGGTTGGGAACCTTGCGACTCAGGGCGTCAATATCGGCCATCACAAAGTCGATTTCGGCTTCTTGCGCTGCGGCAATGATGTGAAGCACGGTGTTGGTCGATCCGCCCATCGCAATATCGAGTGCCATCGCGTTGTTGAACGCCGTCTTGGTCGCAATGTTGCGTGGCAAGACCGAATAATCGTCCTGCTCGTAATGGCGCCTCGTGATTTCAACGATGGTTCGGCCTGCCTGAAGAAAGAGTTCACGTCGATCACTGTGCGTGGCAAGCACTGTGCCGTTGCCTGGGAGCGAAAGCCCAAGTCCCTCTGTAAGACAATTCATCGAATTCGCGGTAAACATGCCCGAGCAAGAGCCGCAGGTGGGGCAGGCCGAACGCTCGATGGCGGCAACATCTTCGTCGCTCACGGTCGCGTCACCAGCCGACATCATCGCGGAGATGAGGTCGACCTTCACTTCTTGACCACCCAAAGCCGTTTTACCGGCCTCCATTGGTCCACCCGAAACGAAAATTACCGGGATATTAAGACGCATCGCGGCCATGAGCATGCCAGGCGTAATCTTGTCGCAGTTACTGATACACACCAGCGCATCGGCACAGTGGGCATTCACCATGTATTCGACCGAGTCGGCGATGAGATCACGACTGGGTAACGAG
This sequence comes from uncultured Acidimicrobiia bacterium, assembly GCA_964196475.1. Classification (GTDB taxonomy): domain Bacteria; phylum Actinomycetota; class Acidimicrobiia; order Acidimicrobiales; family JAHEJN01; genus CAWKZT01. Next base: position 2,717 of record CAXMUI010000110.1, on the reverse strand, counting down.
TACAACATGCCGGCGTGCCCCATGGCGATTCCGTCATCGATGGCGATTGTGTTGAATTCCTTCGCCACTCCGCCTGCATCCTCAATCTCGCGGGCCACAAGCTGACCGAGATCCTTGAGATGGACGTGACCCGGCACAAACTGGGTAAACGAATTGGCGATAGCGATGATTGGCTTGTCGAAATCGCCGTCTTCCATTCCGGTGGCGCGCCACAGCGCGCGGGCGCCGGCCATATTGCGACCATGGGTGGTTGTACGGGACCGATACTCAGGCATAGCGTAAGCCTATTATGGTTGACCGCCTGAGTTACCCATTTAGCCAGACCCAGGAGAGCACCGTGACTATTTCTCGCAAGTTCCTCACCATCGCTGGCATCAGCGCGGCAATCGTTGGCAGCAACATCGCTACGGACCGCCGATGGGCCAAGGCCCCCAACCCGCTCGGGTCCGATCAACCCCGATTCCCCGGGACCGACACCATCATGGTTCCGACCAACGACGGAGCCGAGATCAAAGTCGACCGCTTCGGAGCAGGCCCAACTGTCGTGCTGATCCACGGACTGACCTCGCGGTCCGACGATTGGGGTCCGGTTGCCGATCGTCTAGCTGCATCAGGGCATCGAGTGATCGGCATCAATCAGCGGGGCCACGGCGGCTCGACGATTGGCACCGAAGGCTTCAGCGCAGCGCGCCAAGGACGTGATCTCCAACAGGTCTTTGCCGCCCTTGACCTCGGCGATTTTGTCTTGGTTGGCCACTCGATGGGTGGCATTGCGTCTATGAGCTACGCGGTCGACCACCCCCAAGATTTTGGTCAACGAGTGGCGGGCCTGTGCTTGGTGGCGACCCTAGCGAACACTTCAGACTTCCTCGGGAGAGCAGGAGCCAAGTTGGTTGCCAGCCGCCCTTCGGGTTCGCTCGAAGGCGACGACCCGTTGTCGTTGCGCATTCGGAGGCGTTTTGGCCGGTTCATCCTGGGCGCCAAACCCAATACACAACTCATTGACTTCGCACTCGACACCGCCGCGAATTGCCCCGACGAATCGCGCATCGGGGCCGCCCTTGGCCTTGCCACGTACAACGTCGAGGACCGTATTGTTGGTATGGATGTACCGACCACAGTGTTGTGTGGCACGGTCGACTTCGTCACCAGGTATGGCAATAGCGTCAAGCTCGCCGCGTTGATTCCTGGGGCCACCCTAATCACCATCAAGGGTGCTGGCCACATGGTGCTATGGGAGAATCCCAACGAAGTAACCGAAGCCATTGTCGGGCTGGTTCTGGCCCCAACTCCCGCCGCTGTTTCCTAGGTGATTACTGCTGCCCTAAAGCGGTCGCCCTACGACCGCGAAATCTTGACGCTTGCCGTACCGGCGCTTGGTGCGCTGATAGCCGAACCGCTCTATATTTTGGCCGATACCGCTGTTGTCGGCCACATCGGCACCGAAGAACTAGCCGGCTTGGCGCTTGCTTCGCAGATCCTGCTGATCTCGCATGCCATCTTTATCTTTTTGGCCTACGGCACCACCGCTGCCGTTGGGCGCCTCCTGGGTGCGGGCAAGGTCAAAGAGGCTGCGCACCAAGCCGTCCAGAGCATCTGGTTGGCTTTTGGTATGGGCATCGTTCTCACGGCAGTAATGTTCGCCGGGGCGCGACCAGCTCTTGAACTCCTTGGTGGCGAAGGGGCCACCCTTGAGGCGGGGTTTACCTATCTTCGGGTCTCCACCTTCGGGATACCAGCCATGTTGGTCACGTTGGCTGGTGTCGGCTACCTGCGCGGGCAAAGAGACACTAGACGTCCGTTACTGGTGGCAATTATCTCGGCCCTGGTCAACCTGGTACTTGAACTCATCTTGATTTATGTTTTCGATTTTGGCATCGGAGCCTCTGCCCTAGCAACCGTTGTCGCCCAGTGGTTGGCTGCGGGGGCGTACCTGGCATGGATTACCCGCAGTGTGCGTGCGGAAGGCGTTTCGTTGGCTATCGATTGGCAGGCCATAGGATCACTTGCCATTGCCGGACGCGATCTATTCTTGCGAACGAGTGCTCTTAAAGGCTCATTGTTGGCGGCTACCGCGGCCGCCGCCCATCTCGGTACGGTTGACCTTGCTGCCCATCAGGTGACATTTGAGATCTGGGCTTTGCTGGCCTTGAGCCTCGATGCCATTGCTATAGCTGGCCAGGCAATAGTGGCCAACCGCTTGGGTGCCAGTGACGCGGAAGGCGCACGGGCTGCGGCAGCCAGGATGATGACGTTGGGCGTTCTATTTGGTTTCGTAGCCGCTGGCCTCGTCGTTGTTAGTCGGTCTTGGCTGCCGGGGCTGTTTACTGACGACCAAGCTGTAGTCAGCGTGACCGCGTTTCTGTTCTGGTGGATGGCTATCTCACAACCCATCAACGGCATCGCCTTCACGCTCGACGGTTTGCTTATAGGCGCTGGCGATTTGCGATTCTTGGCCTTCTCAATGGTTGGCGCCGCCGCAATCTTCATCCCCGTCGTGTTGGGCCTCGCCTGGAACGGCTACGGCATTGGTTGGATTTGGGCGGCGCTCACGTTGTTCATGGCACTGCGGGCTCTCCCCCTATGGATTCGCTATCGCAGCGGCAAATGGGCCACCCTCGGCCCCACCCGTTAATTCCTGCAAGTATCGTGACGACGTGAGCGACAAATCGATCGAGATTCAAGATGGCGAGACGGTCTGGACGTTCGACCGCGAG
>CAXMUI010000109.1:0-5741 GCA_964196475.1 uncultured Acidimicrobiia bacterium | reverse complement strand
GGCGGTCACAATGCGCCACCACGCGGCAAATTGCAGGTCAGCGATATTGGCGAGCCTATTTATGGCGATCGTGATGTCCCCGATCTTGAGGCCATTCATGCGATCGGTCTTCCATTTTGGCTAGCTGGTGGTTATGCCGATCCTGAGCGGGTGGCTGAAGCCTTGACCACCGGAGCGGTGGGGGTACAGATTGGCACGGCGTTTGCGTACTGCGACGAGTCCGGCACCGAGGCCGAGATCAAGAAACAGGTTCTCAAGCTAAGCGCCGATGGTCAGGTAGAGGTGTTCACCGACCCCGTGGCGTCACCTTCTGGGTTCCCGTTCAAGGTCATTCCTATCGAAGGAAGCCAGTCCGAACAAGACGTCTACGAGAAGCGGGTTCGTGTTTGCGAATTGGGCTACCTGCGGTCGGCATATCAGCGCGAGGATGGCAAAATGGGCTGGCGATGCGCCTCCGAACCTGTGCAAATATTTCTCCGTAAGGGTGGCACCGAAGAAGCTGCGGCGGGACGCAAGTGTTTGTGCAGTGCACTGATGTCCAATGTCGGGCTGGGGCAACTGCAACCAGATGGGACCATTGACCCCATGCTCATAACGTCGGGCGACGATATAGCTGATGTTGCTCGTTTCGTTGCACCGGGGGCTATGTCCTATTCGGCTGCTGATGTCATCCGGCAGGTACTGCCGGCCGAGTAGTCCGTCCGTTATTGGTGAACAAGGAAGTTGTTATGCGGCGAAGTCGACGAGTGCTCGTGGCGTTAGGGCTGTCTCTTGGTTTGGTTGCGTCGGCATGTGGGTCCGACTCGCCGTCTAGTCAACCGGCCGATTCAGCATCGGGGTCTTGTGTCGTGACGCAGATTCCTGGGGCGGACACTGATGCGGAAATTGATCCCGATGCACTCGTTGCCGATCAAGCGGTGATGGTCGTGTCGGTAGATATGGGCGAGTATTCCTATGACTGCGACATGCCGGTGATCCCGGCGGGTGTTGTGGTGGCATTTCAGTTCACGAACGACGGCCAGCTTCCCCATGAGGCCGCAGTCGGGACGTTGGACGATCAAATGGAGGCCGAGGCGGCCACGGTCGAGTTACGCCCCGTCGAACACGATCACGCGGTACCAAGTGTGATTGTGCAGCCGGGGTCCACGGGACAGTTACTCGTGTACTACGACGAGCCAGCATCGGTAATCATTGGTTGCCATATTTCTGGTCATTGGAACCAAGGCATGCGAATCGATCTCGAGGTCGGCGCGGCGTAGCAATCGGTCGAATGTTTGGCGCGGAAGTGACCATTGACCCTTTCGGAATTCTCCAAAGTGGCGTTCGATTAAGGCATGACAGAACGCACGGAAGCACCCAGAATAGTTGAAGACTTGATGACTGCTGATCTGGTAGTCATTCGACCAAACGATCAGGTTGGTTGGGCCCGTGATCTCATTATGACCCTCGGAATTCATGCGTTGCCGGTGGTTGACGACGACGTACTCGTGGGCATTGTCACTACCGCCGATTTGGCTGATGATTGGCGTAACGATGAGCCGGTCCGGACGGTAATGACTGTTTCTCCGTTGACGGTCGGCGTGGAAACTTCGCTGCATGAGGCCGCGGAGCTAATGATCGAGTGTCGGATTCATCATTTGATGGTTGAGGAGGCGGGCGACATGATTGGAATCCTCAGCAGCCTCGATTTGCTCCATGCCTTGGTCGTCAGTCGGGTTGGCTGATAGCTCCCAAAGTATGCACTGATAGGAGGCATTGGGATGGAAGGTACGTTGTCGTCGAAACAGTGGAGTGCTGCGGTCGCTGAGACGCACATCTCGACCGTCCTATTTTGCGCGGACCGGGCGTATAAGTTACTGAAACCTGTCCGGACGAGCTTTCTGGATCACCGTACGGTGGAGGCGAGGCTGTCGGCCATCGATCAAGAGTTGGTGCTTAATCGACGCATATCGCCCGACGTGTATTTGGGCACCGCCGACGTAGAAGAAGCCGGTGTGATTGTTGATCGCATGTTGGTTATGCGGCGTTTGCCGGAGGCACGTCGTCTTACGAAGATGATCGGAACCCATGAGTTCGATGGTCACGTGCGCGACGTTGCACGGGCCGTGGCGGTCTTTCATGCGGGTCTACCGCCAGAGTTTGACGTCGAAGGGATCGCAGGGTGCGATGCAATTCGACAAAATTGGTACGACAATTTTGCCGATCTTTCCCCTTTGGTGGGGTCGGTACTTACCGGCGAGGATGTTGATGTTGTTCGTCAATTGGTCGACAATTTCTTGGACAATCACGAGCAGTTGTTTGATGATCGGATTCGTGATGGCCATGTCCGCGATGGCCACGGAGACCTGCGGGCCGAAGATATTTTTTGTCTCGACGATGGTCCGAGGATTCTTGATTGCCTAGCATTTGATCGCAATTTGCGGGTGGGCGATGTGTTGTTGGATGTGGCATTTCTGGTGATGGATTTCGATCGGCTGGCTGGACCTTCCAAGGCTCGTCGTTTCATCCGGTGGTATTGCGAGTTCACCAACGAGCAGCATCCGGCGACTTTGGCGCATCACTACGTGGCCTACCGCGCCCATGTGCGAGCCAAGGTGGCCGCGATTCGCTACCGGGCTGGTGAGTCGCATCAGGCGGAGATGGTCCGGCATTATCACGCCGTCTGCTTGCGGCATTTGTTGTTGACGCGGCTTTCCTTGACCATTGTCGGGGGCACCCCAGGCACGGGAAAGTCGACATTGGCCGAAGGTTTGTCCAATGCATCGGGTTTCATGTTGCTTGGAAGCGACGAGCTTCGTAAAGACCTTACGGGTACTGCCCATCTGGATCATGGTGCCGGGGAGTTCGGTAAAGGTATTTACGATTCGTCGGTCAGCGAGCAGACCTACACAGAGCTTCTGCGGCGGGCGAAGGAGCTCCTGCTTCGCGGTGAGTCCGTGGTGCTTGATGCGTCGTGGTGTCGACAAAGTGATCGGGACGCTGCGGGCCGTCTCGCTACCGAAATGGGTGCCAGGCTTGTCGAGGTTCAGTGTGGTGTTGACACCCATGTCGCCCAGAACCGGATTGAGGAGCGGTTGCGACGTGACGACGATTCCTCCGATGCTCAACCCGAGATGGTCAAGGCGCTGCAGGATCGTTTCGAACCGTGGCCCGCGGCGATGTATGTCGACACCGCTGGTCCTGTGAGTTTGGTGCTGGATCGTGTCCTCGATCAACTGTCGGCCGTGACGTTCGACACATAACTGACTCACTGAGTCAGTTATGAACTAGGGTCGAATCATGGTTCGACGTACACCACCTGACCGACTAGAGAAACTCGTTGCCGTGGCAGCGGCGGTATTTGTAGAACACGGCTTCCAACGGGCCCAAATGGACGATGTGGCCGAAGCCCTCGGCGTGGCCAAAGGCACGGTGTATCGATCCGTTGAGTCCAAGGAGTCGTTGTTGGTGGCGGTGTGCACCTACGCCGACGACCTGGGTTCACTTCCTCGTGATGGCGCATTGCCCACAGTGGCGATTGATCAGTTATCGGCCCGCCTTAGCCACCAGTTGGGGGCCGCCGTTTCTGGGTTGTTGCTGACAAAAATTGATCAAGACCTTCCTCGCCAAGACCTCGGCCCGGAGGTTGAGGCGTTGGTCCTCGATTTGTATCTGATGATGAGTGCTCACCGGACCCGCATCATGGTGCTGGACCGCTGCGCCGCAGACCTTCCCGAGTTGGGTGGCGATTGGTATCAGTCGGGCCGCTACGTAGTGGTCGACCTGTGGTCGGCGTATCTGCGGTCTCGGGCCGATGAGTTACCCAGCAACTTTGACGTTCCAGCAGTGGCCCGGACCATCGTCGAACTTGTCACCCTTTGGGCCGTAAAGATGCCGTGGGACCCCGCACCTCGCCCGTACCCAGCCGACATGGGGCCGCTTTGTGCCGCCATGATTCGCAATCTTGTTCTAGGAGAACAGAAATGACTACCCAAACCAAACATGGACTTGTTAATCGCATTCGTAGCCAACAGGCTGGTCACCCTTCGGGGCCACTTGGTCGACTCATCGGCAGGCTCATGATTAAGAGCACTTCGGCGGCGAACGATCGTGCTCTCGAGTTGCTCGATCTGAAAGAGTCACAGACCGTTCTCGAAGTTGGTTTCGGCCAAGGACGCACAACGGAGGTTGTGCTCAATCAAGGTCACCGGGTGTTGGGAGTTGAGGTATCCACGACCATGCTGCGTCAGGCGACGGCTCGCAACCGCAAGGCCTGTCGCGATGGGCGGGCCAAACTTGTCACTGGTGGAGGCAAGCTGATTCCGTTCGACGAGGACACCGCTGATGCCGCATTTTCCGCTCACACCATCTATTTCATGGACGACCCTCAGTTGACGTTGACCGAAATTGTTCGAGTCCTACGCCCGGGTGCACGCTTCGTGTTAGCCAGTCGTACCGGCGACCTCGAAATGCCCGCTTGGATGGATCCCAACGTCTACCGCATCCCCACCTCAGCCGCCATTGTCGACATGCTTAGCACTGCAGGGTTCGTGAACGTTGTCCGTCACGACCACGAAGACCCCGATCATGTTGTGCACTGGTTTGCGGGTGAAGTTCCCAGCTAACCGGTTCGCAAAACCGACGAACGCTGCGACTGCTGTCCGGGCAGTCGCAGCGTTGGGTGCCGCATCTTTAGCGGCAATAGTGGTATCCGGCCTGGGGGAGCATCAGATACCACCGACCTTGGTGGGATTTGGTTAGCAAATTTCGACCAAGTCGCGATTGGTATCGTCGCGGTCGGTCTCAATGGCCCATTCGGTAAATAGCGAAGGGTCCGGGATCTCAATGTCGAGACGCTCGGCTTGGATTTCGCGTTGCTTGTTAGGAAGCATGAAGTTGGCGATGGCGACGCCTCCCATGAGTACCGCTACCGAGAGCATGAAGCCATCGGTCATGGCATCGATGAATGCTGCTCCGGCGCCGGCCAGGGCCGCATCTCCGGTGGCAGGATCGAGAGAGGGAAGCGCTCCAAGAAGCGAGCCGATTCCGTCTTTAGCAGTCTCAACCACGTCGGCGTCAACGACTCCATCGAGGTTGTCGGTGACATTGCCTCGATAAATTCGGGAAATGTAGCTACCAATGACCGCCACTCCTAGCGCCGATCCGAGTTCTCGGGAGACGTCGTTCACGGCAGAACCAACCCCGGCATCTTCGACTGGCACGGCGGCCATTACTGCGTCAGTGAGCGCTGGCATGGCCAGTCCGAAGCCGAAGCCGAACAACATGATTCGGGCAATCTCGCCTCCCCCTGATGAGCCAGCATCAAGTGTGGTGAGTGAGTAGGCACCGGCGGCCATGATGGTTAAGGCAACCATGGTGATACGACGGGGTCCGAGGACGTCAAGCGCCTTGGGGGCAATGATCGAAGCGGCAATGATGGCTCCGGCATTGGGCAAGATCAGCAGTCCAGCTTCAAATGGGTCCCGACCCTGCACGATCTGGAAGAACTGGGTAAGGAAGAAGAAGGCGGCGGGTCCAGCGAAGAACATGAGGCCAATGACCACGACCGAACCGGTGAAGTCCCTTTCTTTGAAGAAATGCAGCGGCAGCATCGGGTGATCGACACGCTGTTCGATGGTGATGAAGAGCGCCAACATGACGGCCGAACCAACGAGTGTGCTCAAGATCAGCGGGTCGCTCCAACCGCGTTCAGCTGATTCGATGATGGCAAACACCAGCGCAGAGATGCCGGCGGTAGCGGC
>CAXMUI010000108.1:0-9509 GCA_964196475.1 uncultured Acidimicrobiia bacterium | reverse complement strand
CAGAGCCTCGACGGTCGCTGGCGGTTCAAACTCATCGATGCTCCCTCGGCCGCCGGTAAGGGTTGGCAACATAAGCGAACCGACACGCGTGGCTGGAGCGACATCGAAGTGCCCGGGTGTTGGACTCGTCAAGATTTTGGTGACTATCCGCATTACACCAACGTGCAGATGCCCTGGGATCTCGAACCCCCTCAGGTCCCCGAGAACAACCCGACGGGCATATACCGCACCTCATTCGTTTTGCCCGATGCATGGAGCGAGCGCCGCACATTGCTGTGTCTTGGGGGAGCCGACAGCATGGTTCTCGTCTGGTGCAACGGAACGTTTGTGGGGATGGGTAAGGACAGTCGCCTCCCCAACGAGTTCGATCTCACGGCACACCTCCGCCCTGGTTCCAATGACCTGGCAGTCATGGTCCCAAGGTGGTCCGATGCCACCTGGATTGAGGACCAAGACCATTGGTTCCATGGCGGCCTACACCGATCGGTGACCCTACGCAGCACAGGACACCGTTGGTTAGAAGATGTAGAAGCCACGGGGGACTTCGATACCAGCAGCGGGAAAGGTGTGCTTACCTGCCGGATCAGTGTCGGTTCGGCCGACGGCCCAGCGCAGGGTTCGGTACGGACCACACTGCGAACCGCAGGGGGACGTCAGGTTGCTCAAGTCGAATCGACCGTTGCGGTGCCGGCCGAAGACCGGATGTTCGCTGCGTATACCTACGAGGGCCCGTATGCCCATCACCGGCTGGAACCCGGACTGGTCGACGCGTGGTCGGCGGAATCCCCGACCCGATATCAGGTCACCGTGGAGTTGCTCGACGATGCCGGCGAAGTCGTCGAGGCCGTCGCCTTTTGGACGGGATTTCGTCATGTGGAGATCACCGACCGCCGTCTATTGATTAACGGCAAACCAGTCATTTTGGCAGGCGTGAATCGGCACGATCACCACCCCGATACCGGGAAGACCGTCTCGATCGAGGATATGCGTCGCGAGATCGAGTTGATGAAGCAGCACAACATCAACGCGGTTCGTACGGCGCACTACCCAAATGATCCGGCGCTATTGGATCTTTGTGATGAGTACGGCTTGTATGTGATTGACGAGGCCAACGTGGAGTCCCACGCTCGTCTTGCTTCGCTCACCCTAGACAGGCGATGGGACCACGCAATCGCCGAGCGCACATGGCGGATGGTGCAGCGTGATCGCAACCACGTCAGCATCATTGGGTGGTCGCTGGGGAACGAATCAGGCCATGGCGCCGGCCACGATATGGCCGCCGCGTGGGTCCGCAGTGCTGATCCGTCGCGGTTCGTGCACTACGAGGGTGCCCTGCTGCCTCGTTGGTTGCATGGAGCTTCGAGCGAAGGTCATTGCCAGACTCCGACGCCACGGGAAGCGTGGGTCACCGACGTAGTCTGTCCCATGTACGCGTCGATTGACGACATCGTGGCGTGGTCGAGGTGGGCCGAGGCCAGCGGTGCCGATCATCGTCCCCTTATTTTGTGCGAGTACTCCCACGCCATGGGAAATTCCAATGGCTCCCTTGCCGAATACTGGGAGGCATTTTTAACAGAGCCGGCGCTGCAGGGCGGTTTTGTGTGGGATTGGGTTGACCAGGGACTCCGCGAGACGACTGAAGATGGCACGGAATGGTGGGCCTATGGGGGTCACTACGGTGATCAGCCCAACGACGCCAATTTCTGTATTAACGGCTTGTGCGGGCCCGATCTCACTCCGCACCCGGCGTTGCGCGAGTTCCAATGGTGTGCTCGTCCTGTGGCGGTCGAGGCTGGTCCACGCCTCGGCGCTGTCACGATTACCAACCGACGCTATTTCAACTCACTGTCAGATTTGCGAATCGGATGGGAATTGATGGTCGATGGCGTTTCCCAAGAGACTGGGTATCTCGACGATGTGGCCGACCTCGGACCTGGAGACTTGATCACCTGCGACATTGCCGTCACCCAACAACCGACCCTGGGTGCGCATTCGGTCTTGCGTTTCACCACGATGCTCAAGTCCAAAACCGCATGGGCAGCAAAAGGGCACGTGGTTGCCTGGGATGAAGTCGATTGGCCACTCGTGCCAACCTCTGTTTCGAGTCTCGCTGACCAGACGAACCCCGAAACGTTGCCGATCTCGGTCACAACCGCGGGACAAACCACCATGGTGACGGCAGGCCAACTGCGCCTCCACGTCGATCTTGACAGCGGCTGTTTGGTCAAGATCTGTACAGGTGAGCGAGAACTGGTTAGCGGCGCAATCAAGCCCACACTGTGGCGCGCCGCAACCGATAATGACGGTATCAGTCAAGGCGCCAAGGCCGGAACAGTTGGTGCGCTGGCCCGCTGGCGCCAGTGGGGCCTCGACCAAATCGACGTTGTTGCCGAACCAGCGACGTTGTCACGTGTGGGCAACGGGGTGCGGCTCCGATTCGCTCATGCGCTCAACGCCATCAGTGGGTCAGCGCAGCACGTTTCGACCTGGCTGGTGAACGCCGATGGCACGATCGATATTAGTGAACAGTTTGACATACCGACGGAGTGGGATGACCTGCCGCGTGTCGGTGTGGTCTGGCAAACAGCGCCGGCGCTCGACGGACTGGTCTGGGTGGGCTTAGGTCCCGATGAGACATATCCCGATCGCCGCTCCGGGGCGCTGACCGGCCGTTGGGAGACCACGGTCGCAAACCAATTCCACGACTATGTGATGCCGCAGGAACATGGAGCGCACCTCGATACTCGTTGGTTTAGCCTGCACGATGGCCATGACATCGGGTTGACCATCACGGGTGCGCCGATCCTCACATTCTCGGCGCGTTCGCACACTGATGACGCTCTCTGGGCAGCGAGCACCTTGGCTGAACTGGAGCGATCCGAAACTACCGAGGTCCACATCGATGCCGCTATTCGCGGGCTTGGCACGGCTGCCTGCGGTCCTGACATACTTGATCGCTACCGCGTTGCCGGTGGGCGTCACCGCTTGCGCTGGAGGCTCGATCCTAGACCGATCACATTAGGTTGACTCGTTGACTCGCTCAAACTTTGTGTCTCGCGATGGTGCCGGTTACGAGCTTCAGATGGGTCGGTGGAGCCAACGTCTGGCTTCCCCGTTCGCCGACTTTGGTGGTGTTCACGGTGGCGAACGGATCTTGGACATGGGGTGTGGAACAGGGAGTCTGACCGCAGAAATCGTGCGACGATCCCCGGGTAGCTCAATAGTGGGGCTCGACTTTTCCGCCGCCTACGTCAATTATGCGAGCGAACACGTTGACGGTGATTCTCGGTTTCTCATGGCGGACGGTGCGATGTTGCCATTTGCTGATGGCGCGTTCGACCGGAGTTTTTCGCAGCTTGTGTTGCACTTCGTTCCCGACCCCGTTTTGGCGATCGGTGAATTGGGTCGGGTGACTCGTCGTGGCGGTGTGGTCGCAGCCACTGTCTGGGACGCCGGTGGGGGTGTGACGGTCAACCGGTTGTTCTGCGACACCGCCGCTGCGGTTAGCCCAGGCGGCGACGCATTCCGACAACGCATCTTCGGTCGACCAATGACCCAGTCCGGCGCATTGATGCGGGCTTGGCAGCAGGCGGGTTTCGTCGAGGTTGAAGAAACAACCTTGACCATTCGGATGGACTTCGAATCCTTCGATGACTATTGGGCACCCTACGTTGGCGGCGATGGGCCATACGCCGCGTTCGTGTCCACACTGGACGACAAGGCTCGTAGCACGCTTACCGACGCTGTCCGACGGGCATACCTCAGCGGAATGGACGATGGATCTCGTTCATTTGCTGCGAGCGCATGGGCAGTCCGAGGCCAAGTGGCCCGCTAACGCGAAGAGTCCAGCCGCTCAGGTTTTTGACTCGAGGCGTGATCGCAGCAAGGTGTGCGAGTGGACGCTTAAGCAGTGCGTGTGTCAGTCGACATAGTCACCCGTAGCGGAGTCTGCGAGATCAATGGTGATTACGGACTTGCCATTGGCCTGTCCGGTTTCGAATAGTTGGATGGCTTCGGCCGCCCGCGCAAGGTCGAAGCGACCAGTAATTGTAGCCACGACAGCGTGGCTCTCAAGGTGCTCAGCGAGTCGATCAATAAACGAATGATGTTCGGTGCTGATGAACATCGTTAGGCGCTGCGAAATGAAGGGCGAGAGCAGCACAGCTCTGATTTGGCGGCCGACTCCACCGGTGAATCGGTTGCCATCTTCACCACCGACAATGACCAATGTGCCGCGTTTGGTTAGGACCTTTCGCAGTTTGCGGATGGGGTTTCTGCCGCCGATGTCCAGAACCAGGTCGTAACAGTCCTCGATGTCGGATAGATCAGTCAGACGGTGGTCATAAACGTGCTGAGCGCCGAGTGATTGAACAAGTTCAAGGTTGTCGGTGCCAGCTACGCCGTCCACTTCGGCGCCCAAGACCTTGGCCAGTTGTATGGCAAAGGTTCCAACCCCGCCAGAGGCACCAACAACGAGGACCTTCTGGCCGGGCTTGACCTGTCCAATGTCGGTGAGTGCCTGGAGCGCAGTGATCCCGGAGACAGCCGAAACCGCGGCGGCCTCAAAACTGAGGTTGTGGGGTTTCATCGACAGCTTGTCTTGCTTGGCGACGGTGTATTCAGCGAACGAACCTTGGGCTATCCCGAATACTTCGTCCCCGACGGTGAAACGTGTTACCGCCGAGCCGATTTCAACAACGGTTCCGGCAACGTCGAAGCCCAAAACCTTATGTTTTGGTTTGGTTAATCCGTAGCCCATTAGGCGAATCAGGTAGGGAGTGCCGGTCATTAGGTGCTCGGTGCCTCGGTCAACACCGGCTGCGTGTACTTGGATAAGTACTTCGTCGGACTCCGGTGCAGGTCGCGTGGTGGTTGCGAATTGGAGAACCTCGCTGGTGCCGTAGCGGTCTTGGCTTATGGCCCTCATCTGCGGGGATGCGAGTGGGGGAACAGTTGAGGTTTGGGTGGTTTTGGTCATGGTCTTGGGTTTCTACTAGAACGATGTCGTACAATGTACGATGACCTGGTAAACAATACTCGTACAATGTACGATAGGCAACCAAGACGCACGAGGAATGGCTGATGTCACGAGATAAATCTGTCACCGCAAGCAACGACGGAGGGGCGATCCGACGCCCTCTAACGGCTGAACGGGTGATTGTAGGGGCGGTTGCGCTGGCCGATGAAATCGGTATCGATGCCTTCACCATCCGCAAACTCGCTGATGCCATCGACGTCAAGCCCATGACCATCTATCACCATGTTCCGAACAAAGAGGCCATTATCGACGGAATGGTCGACTACGTATTCAGCGAAATTGACCTTCCCCCTTCGGACCTTGATTGGCGATCAGCGGTTCTGATTCGATCCCGCTCCATGCGGCAGGTTCTCGCCAAGCACCCGTGGGCATCGCCGTTGATGGAATCGCGAACCTCGCCGGGAGCGGCGACCCTGCAGCATCACGAAGCCGTGCTCGGCTGCTTCCGTTCCGCCGGCTTCACGTTGGAAGCAACTGGTCATGCCTATGCCGTCCTCGACGCTTTTCTCTACGGCTATGCCCTGCAGGAGGCCACGCTCCCAGCAACCGGCGGGGAAGAAATGGCTCAGTTCGCCGCACAGATCGCCCATCAGATGTCGCCCGATGAGTTCCCGCACCTTGCGGAGTTCACCATCGAATATGTCCTGCAACCTGGCTACGACTTTGGCAACGAATTTGAATTCGGCCTCAATCTCATTCTCGACGGCCTCCAACCTAAATAGCGCTCTACGCGGTAGCAAAACTGGTTCCGTCGCCCGGCAGGTTCCTACCCGACGGACCCGGCCTGGTCGGACCAGTGCGGGTCGCGTAGGGTCCGCTTGAGCACTTTGCCTGCCCCGGATTTGGGCAGCGGGTCGATAGAAAATTCGATCGTGCGAGGCAACTTGTAGCCGGCTATGAGCGATCGGCAATGCGTGATGAGGGAGCCGCTATCGACTGGGTCGTGTCCGGGGCGCCGCACGACGACGGCGTGTACGGCTTCGCCCCATTTTTGGCTGGGAATGCCAAACACTGTGGCTTCAAGAACACCTGGATGCGTGTAGATGGCATCTTCGACCTCGGTGCAGTACACGTTCTCCCCGCCGGAGATGATCATGTCCCTCGAGCGGTCCAGGATGAACAAGTAGCCAGCCTCGTCAATGCTGCCAACGTCACTAGTCCAATACCAACCGTCACGAAGAGAAGCTTTCGTTTGTTCGGGTTGGTTCCAGTATCCGGCCATGACGTTAGGTCCACGGACCGTGACTTCACCGGGTTCATTCGTGTCCGCCGGCGTACCGTCGGGTCGGCGGATGATCACACGGCAACCGATGGCGGGTTGGCCGGCCGAACGACCTTCAGGAAGGTCGACGAGATCCTTTTCGTTGGCGACCCCAGTGACAATCGGCGATGTTTCCGTGGCGCCATACAGGTGGACAAAATCGGTGTCGGGAAACGCCGTTATGCCTCGGCGCACCACCTCAAGTGCAATTGGTGCCCCACCGTGGGCATAAACCTGGAACGAACTGACGTCGCGCCGGCGTACCAATTGTTCTTCGACGGTCGCCGCGACCATGGCCGGAACCCCGAGAGTGTGGGTGATGCGTTCAGCCTCAACCAGGTCGAGCATTGCCCCAGGATCGAACGAGGGAAGTACGACTTGGGTTGCGGCAATGAAGATCGATTGCAACAAACTGACCGACCCTGCTGCATGAAAAATGGGGGCCATTAACAGGTACCGATGCTCACTCGTCATGGGCTGAATGGCGTGAATATTTACCGCATTGGCAATCAAATTGCGATGGGTGAGCATGACACCCTTGCTTGTTCCGGTGGTGCCTCCGGTGTAAAACAGTCCGGCCGTGTCCGATTCGTTCAGCGTTGATTCATCAAAAGGGAGCGGTGTCGCAGCCGACAACATGGCGTCGTATTCGCCGGTGTCAATGCGGATTACTTTTTCGACCAGTTTGCTTAGCTCGCCAGGGTCCCGGTCGGCCACCAGGATTTGCGCTCCGGAGTCTTCGATAGCGTGGGCGAATTCAGGTTCGATCCATCGGAAATTTAGCGGGACCTGCACATAACCAGCCATAGGAATACCGCAGTACAGTTCGACCATCGCGTCAGAGTTGGCGGAAATTATTGCGACGCGATCACCCCGACGAACTCCAGCGTCATGCAGCACCGCGTGGAGTTGTTCAAGCCGTTGCTTCAGTTGACGGTAGGTGATTCGCCGGTCTCCGCACACGAGCGCCTCGCGGTCCGGGGCGACCGTCATGGCCCGTTCGAACACGTCAATGAAGGTCTGGCCGGGGCCAGACTCAAAGTTGGCCGAGGGGCTAGACGATGTGAATTGCTGATCCATGTTTTTCCTGATCATTCACCTGGAGAGTAGGCGGTCTACTCGTGTGGGGCGTGCATTGAATAAGTCTGAACGGTTCGAACAATGTTTGCTTCGAGTTTGCATTAAGACCAGCATTCAAAGGACCTCTGGACCTATTTCATCACTCGATTTTGCGGTATGCTTGATTGTTCATCATGACGACTGAACCAAACCCACTTCATCCCGAGGATCCTTCTTTACCGGTTTCGCCTGTGCACCTGGTGGCCGAAATGGATGAACCGCTGGTCAACGTGCAGGTACCAGCATCAATCGCCGACATTGTCATGAAGGATCCTAAGGCTGTTGCCAAAGCAATGCGGTCGCGCAAGCGAGAACGCACGCTACGACCGTGGCAGGTCGAACTTATAAAATTGCAAGAACACCTTGAGAAGCATCAGCGACGAATGATCGTGCTGTTCGAGGGTCGCGATGCAGCCGGTAAGGGCGGAACCATCCGTCGTGTTACTCGCTACATGAACGAAAAGCACTACCGAGTCGTAGCGCTTGGAAAACCGCGGTCCGACAATCTCACGCAGTGGTACTTTCAGCGCTACGTGGCCCAATTTCCTCGTGGCGGCGAAATGGTTTTGTTCGATCGCAGTTGGTACAACCGGGCCATGGTCGAGCGCGTGTTCGACTTCTGTACCGAGCAAGAATACGAACAGTTCATGAAGGGTGTTACTGGGTTCGAGAAGGACCTTGTCCGCACCGGAACCATCATCGTCAAGCTGTACTTCTCGGTGACCAAGAACGAACAAGCTCGCCGGTTTGAGCGGCGCCGAGATGATCCGTTGCGCCAATGGAAACTTAGCGAGATCGATGTGCAAGCCCAGGAACACTGGGACGATTTCACCGAGGCCAAGTATCAGATGCTGCGTCGGACCTCAACCAACGCTGCGCCGTGGACCATTATCCGTTCTGGCGACAAGCACAAAGCCCGTCTGAACGCCATGCGCGTCATTCTCAATGCAGTTGACTACGAAGGCCGCAGTGCTGATCTCGACTTTGTGCCTGATCCCAAGATTGTGGTGCACGGGGCCCAAGAACAGGTGATGATGGAAGCCGATCGAATTCGCCACGGTCGCTTCAACGAATAACGCCAAACCGAAAGGGTCCCGGTGGGTTCAAAAGCTAACAAACCACGCAAACTAGCCAAAGATATCTACGAGCCTGAACTCGAACGGCTGCAACGGGAACTGGTAAAGCTTCAAGGTTGGATCGAACAAGAAGGTCTCAAGGTTTGTGTGCTCTTCGAAGGGCGCGACGCAGCAGGCAAAGGTGGGACGATTAAGCGAATTGTCGAACGGACCAACCCGCGCCAAGTTCGCATTGTTGCTCTGGCAACCCCAACCGAGCGAGAGCAGTCGCAGTGGTACTTCCAGCGCTACGCCCAACATCTGCCCGCAGCAGGCGAGATGGTGTTGTTCGATCGCAGTTGGTATAACCGGGCTGGTGTCGAACAGGTAATGGGATTCTGCTCCGACCATGAGTACCAGGAATTCCTGCGCTCGGCGCCCGAATTCGAAGACATGTTGATTCGTTCAGGGATCATCTTGATCAAGTACTGGTTCTCGGTCAGCGACGATGAACAGGAGCGACGCTTTGCGGCGCGGATTCGCAATCCAGAGAAGCGTTGGAAGCTGTCGCCCATGGACCTGGAGTCTCGCCAGCACTGGCTCGACTACTCGCGAGCCAAGGACAAGATGTTTCAGTACACCGATACCGCCGGTTCGCCATGGTGGGTTGTCGATGCCGATGACAAACGACGAGCTCGTCTCAATTGCATCAGCCATTTGTTGTCGCAAATCCCTTATGAAGACGTGACTTCAGCCCCGATTGCTCTACCACCGCGGCAGGAGGGTGAGTATTTGCGACCACCTTTCGAGGAGCAAAGCATCGTGCCGCAAGTCTTCTGAGGACGAACGATTCGGCAATGCGGATCGTGACAAGCCGTTGCTGCTTCCCACGTGACACACTGGCCTATGGCCAAACTTTCTCGGGTTGATCAAGTTGCGTTTTGGTGCGCAGACTTGCCGCACGCTGAGTTGAACTACCCGTTCGGGCCGCAGACCGGTGTATATAAAGTGGCGGGCAAGATGTTTGCACTGTTCA
>CAXMUI010000107.1:0-2961 GCA_964196475.1 uncultured Acidimicrobiia bacterium | reverse complement strand
AGGTTGCTCTCGATCTGGACATCACTCAGAAAACCGTGCACAACCACCTCAATGCCATTTATCGTCGACTCGACACCCAGAGCCTCACGCACGCTGTCCTTTCGGCGGTTCGACTGGGCATCATTCAACTGAACTAGTAGTACTTTTTGCTGCGCCGCTAGTGACCTGACACCACCTGGGTGCCGGAAATTCATACACTCAATGCATGGATCGCCTCAGACAAGCAGCAATAGGTGTTGGCGTGTTTTTTGTGGTGATTTCATTGTGGCTTTTGTTTGACTCGCGCAGCACGCCTGTCCCCGAAGCGGCCCCCTCCCCCACGCCAACGGTCGAGCCGACGGTGGTTCCTACCGCAACTCCAACTCCTGAGCCCACGCCAATTCCTACACCGAGTCGCCCAGCGATTGCGATCGAGACAATTGAGCTTTCATCGGTTGGGCAACCCTTTGGCACCGAGATACAAGGTGTTCTTACCTTCCGCGGAAATCCAACGCGAACATTCTATGGCACCGGACCTGCGCCAGATGATCCAGCTATTCGGTGGGCTGTGCCCCAGGGCGGATGGTGTGAGGCGGAGCCCGAAGGTGCGGAGGCTCGCTGTGGTTTGGGCTGGACCGGGCAGCCGGCCGTATTTGAGCGTGACGGGAAGACCTGGTTGGTCGCGGGTGGCTACGACGGTGCCGTGCACTTTCTCAATGCCTCGTCCGGATCAGAGTTATTGCCACCGTTTGCCTTTGATGGCCCCATTACCTCTTCGGTCACGATCGACCCCGATGGGCACGCGCTTGCCTACGCCGGGTCCAAAGATGGCACGTTTCGTATTATCTCATTTGATCAGGCCGACGGACCCGTGGAATTGTGGCGTATGGAAGGGGCCCAATTCGATGAGGTTCGTTTAAGTGACGATTGGGACGGCTCTGCCCTGGTCGTAGGCGAGCTTTTGGTTGTCGGTGGAGGCAACGGCCAGATCGTCGTGGTTAAGCTCAACAAGAGTCTCGATGGTGACGGCTTTGTTACCGTTGCGCCCGAAATCGCCTGGAATTCACCTACTTGGGACGATGAACTTGATACCGCTTTAGGTGCTGGTGTTGTGCTGGATGAGAATGTGGCGATTCAGTCGTCGATCTCGATGTCGGGTACCACGGTGTGGATGGCGAACTCTGGCGGCTTGGTCTTGGGTTGGGATCTCAGCCCGCTTATTTCAGGCCTCGAACCGGAGCAAGTCTTTCGTTATTGGCTCGGCGACGACGCTGACTCGACTGTCGTAGTGGGTTCCAGCGGCGAACTCTACGTGGGCCAGTTGTTAGCACGAGCCAATGAGCGCGGCATCACGGCGGGACAAATTTTGCGGCTGGATCCCTTGGCCAATGATCCGGTTGTGTGGTCCTTCGAAGATGGCGTCGAGCAGTTCCGTGGCACGTTGGCCACCGCTGCTTTGCATGGCAGTTCATTGTTTGTAACGACCAACAGTGGCCGACTGTTGCAGATTTCGACGGCGGACGGAACGCTGCTGTGGGACATCCAACTTGCCGGACCCACGTGGGCTTCGCCGATAATTGTTGACGATCAGTTGATCATCGGCGACTGCGATGGCACGCTGCGCGGGTTTGATGTGAGCGATTCCACCGCGTCGCCGGTCGAAGAATGGTCCATCAACATCGGTGGCTGTCTCGAATCGACTCCGGTGATGTGGAACGGCATTATCTATGTCGGTTCCAGCGATGGTCGAGTTTTTGCACTCACCGACAACTAACTCTCTCCCTAGCCCATCCGTGGTGGCGGCCGTGACCGTGGCAGAATGCCGGAGTGAAGATTCATAAGTTCAGTGAGGCCGATGGCTACGTCGCTGTCGACCTACAAGGCACCACCTCCGACGGATCAGCGATCGAGTCTGTCGGCATCATTCGATCTGCTCGCAAAATTTTGCAGGGCGGCGGCCAAGAGTTAGCCCGCTCTGTTACCTACTCCTTCGCATTGTTGGGTCAACAAAGAGGTGGCGCCTCCTCTGGTCTCAATGCCGAAGCCGATGTCCGTCCCGAAGCAGTCGATGCGGTGTTGCCCGAGTTGGCGACGATGGCCGAGTCCGGACTGTTCTTAGCCCAGCCGGGCAAGGGCATCGCTGCTGCTGACCTTGCTTCGTTAGCAGCCGTAGGTAGTCGATCCGACCTGTACCTTGCGGATGTCAACGGATCGTCGCTGACCAATCACCTCGAGGGAGTTGGCGCCGCAGCGGTTGCGTCGGCCATAGCCGGCGGCCTTGATGGTCGCACCGTAGTGATCGAGGGTTTTGGCGCCAATGGACCGGCCTTGGCTCGTCAGGTCGCCGAAGGGGGCGGCAAGGTTGTCGCTCTCTCCACCTCTGCCGGCGCGGTAGTTAACCCTGAGGGATTCGATACCAGTGCCATCGCCGAAGGCTGGACGTCTTCGGGCGCGGCCATGATCGAAACTCTTGGCGAAGTCGAACCTGCATGGAAAGCCACTATCCAGACGGCCGACATTGTGTTCGCCGGATCGAAGATGGGTGCCATCAGCCATGCCAACGCCGACAAACTTTCGACCGGGATTGTCGTCCCAACCGGGCCCATTCCCGTGACCGCCCGGGCCTACGCAATGTTACGACGGGCCGATGTTGCCGTGCTGCCCGATTTTCTTTCGCTCGCCGGGCCGTTGATGGCCATGTGGCCCGCTGAAGGAGCGACGACGGGCACCATCGAGGCCGAGGTCGCCGCCAAACTCACCGAACTGACCCACGCGGTCGGCGAACATGAACGAGGCCATCTATTCGGTGCGTTCGTCCAAGCCGAGACCTTCTTGGCTACGTGGCGCGAATCTCTGCCATTTGGTCGGCCTTTAGCTGCATGAGTTGGCCCGAAAGCCAATAACCTATTGGGGTCCCAATATTGGGGGTGTAGCTCAGTTGGCTAGAGCACCTGCTTTGCAAGCAGGAAGTCGTGGGTTCGA